>JAAZKI010000413.1 GCA_012799905.1 Lentisphaerota bacterium
AAATAACGCCAGGATTGACAACGCCCTGACCAAACGAAAAGCCATGCTTGAACAAATGGCCCTAAACATGCGCGAACGCATCCGCAGTCTGGTACAGGACGTCGCAACCATCAAAGACAAAGTCTCTTTCCAACATAAAAAGGACTTCATCGGCCCCTTTGACCTGGACGTAATCAATTCAAGCGCCATCGACCTGAGCGGCCTGGAGTTCGTCCTCTATTACCCTCAGCACGAGAAGAGCATACAGCTCATGGCTGATGTCCCCGCCCACAGCACTATCACGCTGACCGATGTCATTCCCAGAGTCCTTCTCAATGCCGATTTCACCGCCGAAATCATCACCTGCAACATCATGGAAAGAGCCGCCAAGGCCAGGGACGCCCTCGCCCAACTCGACCAAGGCCAAATCACCGAAGCGGCCTTGTCTTTCTCCTTCATCCACAAAGATCACGCAGAGCTCCAAGCTCTGGACCATAAGCTCGATGAGTTCCAGCTAACTAAAACTCTCCTCGAAGACAAGCTCGCCCGAGTCCGAGCCGGCCACATCTGGCCCTGGCAGTAATGCCCGGCCAGGGACGCGTTGAATCTGAAACTACCCCTGTCATCCCAGTTCAAGGAGCCATTATGCGCTATGTTCTGGCTATTTACGATTCTGACCACCAGGCCGCCGACGGCAATTTCTGGTCCCATAGCCATCCGTCCCTGCCGCTGACGCTGCTGCAAGCCCTCCATGACGACCATCTGACTAAGACCTTCAATGCCGAGACCCTGACCCCGGATAACTTGCACCAAGGCGTCATCGGCTTCGGGGACTGGCTTTGCACCTATCAAGTCATCGGCGGCGGCACCGACTCCCGCGGCCGCATAGGTCGCTATTGGGTGCTCGCCGCCTTCGCGGCCAGAAACCCAGCCAACGCCGCAGGCCTGACCGCCATGCTCGACAATAATACCCTCGGCGTCCTCGGAGCCGAGCTGCGAACTCAAGCCAAAGACGCACCGTCCATAGCCCTGGAACAAGAATGCCCCGACCCGGAACCCATAGCCACCCCTGATGACGCGCCTGACTTCCATTACAGCAAGACCGAACAGCAGCCCGACAATGCCAGCGGCGACGCATTCCACGCGGCTGTCGCAGCCGCTGCCGCGACCGGCAAAGGCTTTCACCTCCACTTCCAGCGGCAAGGCGACTCGGCCGTCACGACCGCCTATCCAGCTACCTTTGCCAAAGAACACGCCACTATCCCCGACCTGCCGCCCGCGGCACAGGCAGCCGGCCGTCGCCCTGTCCGCGCCGGTCACTTCGGCGTCGCTGCCGCTGTCATCCTTTGCCTTGCCTTCGCCTGGCTGGTCTGGCAGAATCTCCAGTTCGCTGATTTGAAACGGCTTGTCAACGCCCGCCAGGCCGAAGACGAACGCCCTCTGGCAGCAGTCATCCTCGTCCACGGCATCGGGGCCAAACAGCATCTTCTCAACGTTGATTTCACCGCGCCGGCCGAAATCATCCATCATGTCGGACATCTCTCAATGAGCGGCGGCAACGTCGTCTGCACCGACGCCGCGCTTGACGTCAACCCCAGATTCCCCTGCTACACCATCTCCCTGACCGGCGACGGCTACGCTGCCATTGATGACAGCGCCGCCGAGCTGCATGCCTTTGTCAATGAAGCCAGCCGCCGCTCCCGGGCTCGCGGCATCATCCTCTGCGGCTACAATGTCGGCGCCGTCATTGCCCGCGAATACTTAACCAATCCGAACTACGAATCAGCCGCTCGCCGGCAAGTGACCCAGCTCATCTCTATAGCCGCTCCCCATAGTGGCGCTGAACTGGCGAAACTGCCCGCCAAAATCGACTTTCTGAAAAAACACCCCGACCTCTACGCCTGGCTTGAAAAACAGTTCCCGGCCGTTGACTTCGAATCACCCCTCTATCAACAACTGCTCCCGCCCCAGCCCGGAAACTACCTCTGGAACCTGAACCAACGCCAGCATCCTGACATCAGCTATGCGTGCATCATCCTCAACCCGGAAATCCGAACCGTCAACCTCATCCGAGAAGCCTGGGACGCAGTCGCCAATCCAGACGACAGCCAGGCCAACTCCTGGATGACGACCCTGGGAAAAATCGTCGGCGCACGCTTGAAAGACAGCACGAACGATGCACCGGATACTGGCATCCTTTTCAATGACGGCGACGGCGTTGTCTCAGCCGGAAGCCAAGACCTGAACCGCGTCGCCTTCTTTAAATCGAAAAATTTCTCTGGGAAAATCCCCACCCGCGTGATCACGGATTCTGATTTTTCCTCACGCCGCATCATCGACTACCTTGAGCTGTTCATCCTCGCTCGTCACCACCCCATTCCGCCCACCGCGACTTCACCTGGACGTTGAAAACGCCGCAACGTTTTATTTAAACAGCAGTAGCAAAAAGCCCGTTGAACCCTAAATTAACAGAAAACATTCCACTATCCACATAATCACTCGCCCCTAACCTACCGGAGTCCCTCTCATGTCCAAGTCACCCATGCGTTTTCTCACTTCTGCCTTGCTCTGCACTGCCGCCCTTGCGGCCGCTGCTGAACCTTTCCCCGCACTGGTTTGCGATGGCCTTGGCTTACCTAAAAATTACGCCGTGCCCTTGACGACCATCGCAACGGCACAACCACCAGACAAAAAGGAACTGAGCACGCGTTTCACCCAGCTTGAGGCAGCCGCCCTTGCCCAAAACCTCGTACTCCTCAAACTCACCTACGTTGACCAACCGGACTTTATAACCGCCAACACCATCTTCTATCTTGACTTGGACAATGACCTGGCCACCGGCCGGGCGGACAAATATCACCGCGGCACCGACCTAATGGTGACTTTCTCTGGCAGGGACGCCACCCCACGCGCGTTCACCCCAGATGCCAAAAACGCCCGCATGGCCGCTACCACGCACGAAAACACCGCCTGGCTGCTCTTGCAAACAAGCTTCCCCGCCAGCGGCAAGGACACCATTGCCTTCTCCGTACACCTGCTGTGCGAATTCCGCGCCCAAGGGGGCGTCAAAGCCAGCCAAAGCTGTCCACCAACCAACGTCACCCTGCCAATTTTAACCTCAGCCAAGCCAATTAAACCCACTCTTGGCGTCAGCGCCAGCCTGGTGCCTCTGTCCTTCTACAATTACTACAACGACAAAATCGCCCTGCTTCCGCTTGCGGACAAAGGCCTCACCGCCGAACAAGTGATGGCTGCGGCTCGGCCTATCCAGCCCGAGCGACCGATGCCCATCGTCATCCTCCCGGATGACGGCCCGGCTGACAAGCCCGTCGCCGGCGACCGACTCGCCATCAACATCAACCTACTCGAAGAAGCCGGCATCGCCCGCCAGCCAGCTCGCATCCGGGTCGGAGTGCCGTTCCCGCAAGGCCGCGTCTTCCAGACCAAGCATCTCACCCTGCGCGACAACACCGGCAAGATACGCCCGGCCCAGTTCGCAGTTATGACCCTCTGGCCCGACCAAAGCTTGAAATGGGTTCTGACGCAATTCGATGCCGAACTCAACCCTAAGGCCAATCTCAACTGGACCTTGACTGCCGGCCCTGAAGCCGCGCCAGCTCCCCTGTCCTCCCCCCTGCGACTGACCGAAACCGACAGCGCCATCACCATCGCCACTGGCGCCTTAAACGCGACTATCGACAAGCGCCAATTCGCCTTCGCGGAACTGGCCAAGCCAGGCCAGGAATCATCCCGCCTGCGCCTGGCCGCCGTTCTCCGTGATGAACAGGGACGGCCCTTCACCACGGCAGCGCTGCCGCCCAGCTCCATCCGCATTGAGGAACAAGGCCCGGAACGCATCGTCATCCGTGTCGAAGGCAACTACGGCAATGACGCTGGCGAGAAACTGATGTCCTACATCGCCAGAATGACATTCCACCGCCAATCGTCCATCATGGAACTTGCCTGGACCCACCTCAATTCCGAAATCAACCGCGAATTCACTGACGTGACCTCGCTCGACCTCGAACTGACGGCCGCGTCCCCGGCCCGCGCCCTCGAAGTCGCTGGCGCCGACCTGCAAGGAAACCCCTTCAGCGGCAACATCAAGCTGACGCCTGACCGCCCGAACCTCGCCATATTCCAGCGCAACGACCTGGAAGCCGAGGCCTCCGGCGCTCTCCGTGGACTGATTCCCGCCCTGGACGCAGGCAAGGCTCGCATTAACGGCAGTGTTGCCGCAGATTTCGCTGACTCGCGCCTCACCGTCGGCTTCCAGGACTTCTGGCAGCGCTGGCCCAAAGCTGTCACCCTGGCTGACAACCGCCTGACCTTCGGCATACTCCCGCGCCAGCCGTCCGCAGACTTTGGCCAAGACCTGCCCTTCTGGCTGGTGTTTCCCTTCTGCGAAGGCAAATACCGCACCAAGTGGGGCATGGCCTTCACCGAAAGAATTTCTATCGACGTTGGCGGCGCAACCTCCCGGGCTGAGATGGCTGCCAACCGCGACCTGCCGGTCATCGCCGTCATCCCAGCCGCATGGTACCATCAATGCCAAGTCTTCGGCGATGTGTCCGTGCCCAACGGCAAACAATTCGCCGCCTGGGACGAATGGTTTGAAAATTGCGCCAACGACATCCTCAATATGCGCGAACGTCAGCGCGAATACGGCTATTTCAACTTAGGTGACACCTTCGGTGAACGCGGCCGCAATTGGACCAACAACGAGTATGACCCGGCACACGGCCTGTTCATGCAATTCGTCCGCACCGGCAATCGGAAATACGCCCGCCTCGGCCTAGAGACTGCTCGCCACCAGGCCGATGTCGACATCGTGCACGCCTACCCTGACCCCTACTATATCGGCGCCAACCACCAGCACTCCATCGGCCACACCGGTCAGTGGTCGCAAGTGCCGCTCCGGGCGACCTGGACGCACCGCTATGACGGCCACACCTCCGCCGAAAATGGCCATACCTGGGTCGAAGGCATGGCTGACGCCTGGTGCCTGACCGCTGAACCGAGAACCATCGAAGCCGCCTATGCATTGGGCGAACACATCACCTGGGGCATGTCCAAGACCTTCACCCGCCTCGGCACCCACGAACGCTCAGCAGGCTGGTCCATGAAAGCCATCCTCTGCCTGTATCGCTACCTCGGCGACCCTGTCTATCTGGAAGCAGCCCGCCGCATCGTCGAAGTGCCGTTGCGTGAACAGAAATTCGACCAAGGCGGCGCTTGGCCGCATGTCCTGCCCGGCGACCACTCCGGCATCGAACCGGGCGCCACGGGCAACGCCATCTTCCTGATCGGCGTGCTCCTCAGCGGCATCAAGGACTACTACGAAGTCACTGGCGACCCCCGCGCCGCCACCTCAATCATCGCTGGCGCACGCTGGCTGCTTTTGTGCTATGACAGCGATGTCTGCGGCTGGCCCTACACCGCCCGCGTCGACGGCAAGCCGCTGTTCGAACCCGCAGGCGGCAGCACGGCTATGGCGCCGCAGGCGGTCGCCTTCGCTGGCAAGTTAACCGGCGAAAAAGCCTTCATCGACGCTGCCTATGACACCATCGAAACTATGGTCGCCAGAAGCGGCAGCAGCTCCGGCAAAGCCTTCGGCTCCAATACACTCATGATCCTCAATGCCCTCGGCATCATCCAACAATGGTACCTGGACCACGAGCCGGACAAGGCCGCCACCCTCCTGAGCGGCAATATCAAAGAACTGCGCATGAAAAAGACGCGAGACGCCAAGGGCTTGCAACTCCGCGCCCCGGACCGCAAGACCTTCTTCGCCAAACTGCAAGGCGACAGCGCCGAGTTGACCCTGACCAGAACCCCAACCGGCGCAGCACCAAAACGCAGTCTATTGGCAACTATCACAGTAACCAACCAGGCGGGGACCGTCGTCGCCACCGAAACCTGCTCCACTGACAAGCCCTTCACCTACACCACTAAGCTGACCGGCAAGCCAGGGGATGAATTCAGCATTGTCGTTGACGACGACCGGCGCGCCCACTGGAGCGCCGCCGGCCTAGGCCTGAAAGTCGTCGGCAAACTGGTTCCCGAGTCATCGATGGCGCAAATCCGCACGGCCCGCTACTATTTCCTCGTGCCAGCCGGAACCAAATCGTTCCGCATGAAAATCACCGGCGTTCACTCCGGGCCATACGGCTGCACCATCCAGGCGCCAGATGGCAGCACAGTAGCCGAAATGTCCGGAAGACACTTCGGCGAAGCACAACTGCCCCACTTGAAAGGAGTGACCAACAGCCAGTGGCTTGACGTGTCCGTGGGAAAAGCACGCACCGGTGAACCATGGACAGCTATTTTTTCGGCCACAGGTGACTTCGGCATCGAATTCGATGGCATACCGCCCTACCTGGCAATCAGCAAAGACCAACTCTTCCTGCCAAATGAGTAAAATTAGTGGACTATAGCGTCCACAACCTAAAATTTATGTGTCACCCTTACAGGGCTCCAAATCTATGCCATCTCACCCAGGGCTGCGCCGTGCCTGACGGCCCGGCTTACCCTGGGCTTTTATCTGTCGCCCTCCGGGCTTTTGCCGCTTTGCGGCTGTGAACGTCATGAACGCTGATTGTCGTATGTAAGCCTGGCGGCCCAAAGGGCCAGCAACATAAAAGCCCAGGGTGAGGCGTATAATAATTTTAAGCCCTGCCAGGGGTGACACATAAACGCTGTTTTGAGAAAAATCCTTTTGGGATGGGGTCTACGTACGACAGTCCGCGCCGCCTTGGGTAATTTTCATCACTGCATTTTGCATATTAACTTTTTTTGTTTTTTTGTCTTTTTGAGAAACTTATGTCTTTTGCGCATGTCTATACTTGATAGAAAAAGCATTTTGCTTTCGCCCTTGGCGGGGTGACTCTCCCTTCCCTTTCTCTCCTTACCGCCCCGCCGAGGGTTTTTTTTTGTCGAAATGACGTTATATTGATTTTTGCCAGGCGCTCGACTTCGTTGCTTGCCACTCGTCGACCACTGTTCACAAATCACCCAGGGAGGTCACACCATGAGGGTAATCGTCGTCATACTGCTGATTATAGCAGCCATTTTCGCCTTCCTGAAATTCAGCCCTAACTCCCAGAAGAAGGCATCGCCATCCTCCACGCCGCCGCAGACGGCCGCGCCAGCACAGCCAGCAGCCCCGGCTGACGCGCCGCAGAAAGCGGCGAAGCCGACCAGCACGGTCAAGGAAGAAGTCAACAGCGTTATCAACTATGGCATTGGCGCCACGCAGCTGAAAGCCAAGCAGCGCGCTACGACTAAAATCAACGAGGCCAACCAGAAACACAACCAAGACATTGAAGAGGCCCTGAAATGATCAGCGCTGCCATAACGGCTTCCTTGCCCCACCGCCAATCCGGCGTCGCCGCTTTTTTCTGGCAATCACCTTGAGGATTTTTTCATGCGCTTGCGTCTGACCACCCTTGCTTTCGTAGTCGCAGCCGCCATCATGGCCCAGGCTGCTGCCAACCCCAAAATCATCCTCTGGGATTTCAGCAAGGGCGACCAAGGCTGGAAAACGCACAACTGGGAAAACCCGACGTTCGGCCCGAATGGCTTTACCGGCCTCAGCAAGTATGACCCGCAGCTGCTCTCGCCAAAACTTGACATCAACGCCAAGGACTACAACACCCTCACGGTCGCCATTCAATCCGACCTTGAGGGCAACGGCGAAATCTTCCTCGCCGCCAACGGAGAAGGCATCAGCGCCAAACGCTGCCGCAGACACCTGCTCAAGCCATCCAAGGAACTGAAAATCCTCGCCTTCCGCCTCAATGAAAACCACGGTTGGGAAGGCAAAATCCACCAGTTCCGCTTTGATCCGCTCAATCCGGAAGGCGCCAAAATCACCATTGCCTTCATCGCCCTAAGCCTGGAAAGCGACAATGCCCTCCGCAATGGCGACGCCGAATTTCTCCGCGACGGTCAGCCGCTCGACTGGCTGCTCAGCGGCTCGCCAGGAGCCGTGACCCTGGTCGAAGATGACGCTGCCAGCGGCAGCCGATCCTTCCGGCTCGCCCCGGGCGCTATCCTCGAATACCCAAATCTTGACATGTCCTTCCTGGGCGAATACGAAACCGCCTTCCAGGCCAAAGGCAGTCCATTCCGCATCGCCCTGCATTTTCTCGGCCGAGACGGCGCCCTGCTCAACGCGGTTGAACAAACCACTGGCCAGCATGGCGAATGGCGTCCCTACAGCTTCCGGGGCATCGCGCCAGACCGCACCTACTCCGCCACCCTGCACATCCAAGGGCCAGTCACCGGCTTGGCGCAAATCGACGACTGCCAAGTCACCTGCCTGGCCAAGGCCCCCATCCGCAGCGGCATGAACATCACCCGCCCGCGCTGGCAAGCCGCCTGGGTTTGGCATCCGGACAAGCTATTGCAAGAAAACCATACCATCTGGCTGCGACGACAAGTAACCCTGCCTGACCGCCCCTGGCGCCTCGCAACCCTGCAAATCTCTGTCGATGACAGCTACAGCCTCGTTGTCAACGGCCAGACCGTCCATACCACTCATGGCATAACCAACGCTTGGCAAACCCCGCAAGTCCTGGACTTGCAGGGTGTCCTCGCTCCCGGCGACAACACCATCTTGGTCGAAGCCCGCAACCTCGGCGGCGCACAAGGGCTAATCGCCGAGCTGACGGTCGAACCGGAACAGTGCCAGGCCGTCCACATCTTAACTGACAGCGCTTGGGAAGCAGCAGAAAACGCGGACGGCCCGTGGATTCCCGTCAAGGAACAGGGCCGCCCGCCCTGCCGTCCCTGGGGCGACTTGACCTATCAGCCCATCGGCAAACAACCTGCAATCAGCGCCAAATTGACGGCACCGGCCGGCCCCATCCAGGCTGGCCAGCGCCTGCCGATCACAGTCA
>JAAZKI010000567.1 GCA_012799905.1 Lentisphaerota bacterium
CTTGAAACAAAACGCCTTAAGTGATAAATTAACCATCACTTAAGAACCGTTGGATCAAGTTAAAGTTACATTACACCATGGACATGCGGACATTCTTGGCCAAATACCCGGTGTTCACGCGGGCGGAAATAGAGAAAACGTTGAACGAAGACTACTCAACCGCTCCCGGAACCGTCAATGCTCGGCTTGCCTATCACGTTCAGGCCGGACACATCATACAACTCCAGCGAGGGCTGTATGCCAGCGTACCGACCGGAGCAAATCCGTCTTCGTTCATTCCCGATCCCTGGCTGGTGGCGCGAAGGCTCTCGCCATCCCTGGGAAGCTGACAAAAATCGAACCCCTATAACGTTGGAGAGGGAGGTGCCTCTGAGGAGTCTGTCGCACGGCTCTTGTTGTATTCCTCAAGCATATCCAGCGTATTTATAGTATCTATGTAAAGCACAGGAAAGCGGGATTTAACCGTCAGCCCAGAAATATGCTCCCGGAGATACGGGATAACATGGGCAAGAATAACATGATCCTTCAGCATAACCGCCTCGCTCTCATCTTTTAGTTCATAAACTATTCGATAGCTGCACATCAACTGGAAAGGCTGGCCATCCAGCCCCTGGAACAGGTCAAAAAGCATCCTGACAGGCAACAGGGAAACGCCCTCGGATACCATGACATCCTCACGGTGATACAACGTCAAAGCAAGCCGATGGGATATTTTGTCTTTGTATTCCCTGCCCGAATCGGCAAAAAGGCTTGACAACAGCATGACATCGCGTATCTTGGGCATCGTGGATCACTCCCATTATGCGGCATATACAGTCTGGCCGTGAACATTGCTTTGGGTCTGTTTCCAATAGTCTTCATATTCGTGCGCCTTACTTTTTTTTCCATTTTGCGGCGGCGCATACATTTCCGGATAATAGGTCTTGGTATCTTCCTCGGAATACGTAATCACCGAGAGCATATAGGGTTCCGAAATAAGGCTCGCTTCCATGACGCGAATTTTTTTCTTCAACTCATTCCGCTTTTCTTCCGGAACCATGAATACCCTTGCAATGATCAGTGCCTCATCTTCAACCACGAGGCAAGAAACCGGGAAGCCAAACGCACTCTGCAAACTGCAAGTAATATCTTTGAAGTCCATAACTATATCCATTTTTACCATGCCAAACTAATACTCTGATAAAAAACGAGTTCGCCATTTTGACCAAAATTCGTAGGCCTCCTCAAAATCCTCACGACATACTGGACGAGGCTCATAGTCCGCCTCATTGCGCAAATCATGCAAATCCCGAAACAAATCATAAACACTATCGTCAAAAGTTTTTATGTACTGACTGACGAGCCGGTGAGAATTTGTCGCCGCTCCCGCTGACATTTTTGAAGCTTCTGGCTTGCTCGCATCTTTCGCATTGGCCACCATACGACTTTTCACAATGAGAAAAATCGAGTAGTATAACCTGGAGGCAGCCACGTTAAAACGTCTTGGCAAATACGTTTTAAGCAACCCTACGCATTCCCAATTTTCATCCGCCTTGGCCTTTAAATGTTCATCAAAAGACATGACTATTCCTTCAGACACGTAGAATGGCACCCCCGTTCCCTATTGCGATGACGCCCAGGACGTGCAAAAAAATAAATGGCCAGGTTATTAAATTAACCTACCACCAAGGACTTTTCAATCCTAGGCTACAAAAGTAAACCCCACCTAATCGTCACAGCCATTGATAGCGGCCAATTCCTGCCTGCTTGACGCCCCCCTGCTGAAATACAAGATATATGTCTTCGCTCCCCTGTCCACTAAAGTCCACTTCAGTCCACGTCCACTCTCCACTAAAGTCCACTTCAGTCCACAGTCCATCGTCTACTAACGTCCACTAAAGTCCACTCAAGTCCATTGTCCACTGTCCACTAAAATGCCTTACCCGGGAAGCCTGGCTCTGAAGCTTATCGGATTTCCGCGTATCAATGACTGCCCCATGTCGACCAAACTACCATTTTTTCCTGTTTTTTCACCTATTTTAATTGCTTTCTCATATATCCATGTTATAGTATAAGCTATAACTTAAAAGAACACCATGATGCGGGGTGGAGCAGCCCGGCAGCTCGTCAGGCTCATAACCTGAAGGTCGTAGGTTCAAATCCTACCCCCGCTACCAATTTGAAAGCCGTACGTGGCAACACGTGCGGCTTTCTCTTTTATATCCTTTATCGGCGCACAATCCCCCACCCGCCCCAGCCCCCCCCAAAGCAAAAGCGCCCGTCGATGCCAAAGACATCGACGGGCGCTCATTTTTCGTTTTAGGCTTAGTAGCGATTAGAAGCGGAAGAGCAGCTTCAGGTTTCCACCCCAGGCGTCGAGGTCCTGAACCACATATTTGGTTCCAACCGTGCCAAAGCCTTCGTCATAGCGCAATTCGCAGGCCAGACCGACATTTTCGCTGAACCAATAGGACGCTCCTGCCGCAGCATACCAGCCCCATTCGAATTCGTGCTCGTTGGCGCGGCCGCGAGCGCTGCCAAGAGGGCTGTTGCCAGCAGCTGTATTGTACAGTCCGGCGCGGCTGTTGCTCTCCATGTCAGCCAGGGACAGGGTCGGGCCGGTCGCGACATACAAGCCGAGGCCGTTCTCGAAACTGTAATCCAAGGCGAGGCCCAGGTCAATCACATACAGGTCCATATCGAACTTAGTCTTCGATATGGCGCCGATGTAACTGGTCGACTCTGAGACGTCATTGTAGGACACTTCGCCGCCGGCTGCAAAGACGTTCGTGGTGTATTCGCTGCCAGCGCCGCCGTAGCCTGCCGAGTCCACCTGGAAGCACTGGAAGTTAGCGACAAAGTCCAGGCCGACTCGGCCATCTCGCCAAAGCCCAAGGCTCGTTCCCAGGATGATTCCCAGGGATTCCTGGAAGCCGTAATCGCCTGATGACTTGGCCGTTCCGCCCGTATAGGTGACGACGCTGACCGGAACCGGATCATCGCCCATGTAGTTCTTGATCTCGGTGGCAAAGTCACCCATGTTGGCCGCTGAGTCCTGGAACAGGCCGACATAATTGCCGGTGTTGACGCCGGTGAACCGGGCGTCGCGGAAATTGCGGTAACTGACACCTACATTGAACGACCAATTGCCGGCGGAAGAAGCATCTGTGCCTACTTGAGCCATGACGCTGACGGCCATCAAACTAAGCCCACTGACAATCGCCATAATCCGACTGAATCTCATGTTTCTCTTCTCCTTTTCTAAATAATGATGCGTTCACGCTGTTAAAGATATGATGATACACCGGGACTCTAGCGCACAGTGCGCTGAAGTCCCGGCTTGAGACTACCACGGCTGTGAAGCGCCTACAGCCTTAATCGGCCAGGTAGTTGAGACGATAGAGGACGAAGTTGCCCTGAACCACATTGTTGACGTATTCGCGCACGAGGATATAGTCCCCGACTGCGAACGTCGAATCCGGGAGGTTCAGCGACCATGCCCCACCGCCCAAATCAACCGGCCGGACAGCCTTGCCGTCTTTCTTAAGGTACATGATCCAGCGCTTGGCGCTGGCGTCGTAATGCTGGACTTCATAGGAGATCGTCTTGACTGCCGGCAAGGCGCCCTGCTCTGGGCTGAAACTCATGATAAGTCTATTGCCGCCATCAACAGCGATGACGAATCCATCCACCAGGGGCGCAGCCGTCTGTTTGACCAATCGGAAGCTCATGGTCGTGCTGGCCAGCACATCGTTGCCTCTGACGGCTTCCACCCACCAAGTATAGCTGCCAAAAGCATTCGCTCCGATGGCAAGGCGCACGTCCATCGCGTTGTCGCGGACGTCCTGCATGACCTTGACAACCTTGCCAAAACTGTCATACAAGTGGAAGTTATAGGCGGCAGCCGCGCTGACGACCGGCCAGGAGAATTTGACCGTGAACTCTTTCGCGCCCTGCGGAACCACGATGTTCCTGCCCGCAGTCGGGATAAAGCCTTCAGCCGGCCATTCCAGCTTCTCGGCGATTTCCCAACCAACCTCGCGCACGGCTTCTTCAGACTCTTCGCCGAAGCCCTTGGGATTGAAGCCTTTGACTGTGGCGCGATAGGTTCCCGCCGCAAATAGGTCCAACTCCAGGTCAGCATTGGGGAGGATCAGCCCCTCGGCGTTCGGCACGAAATTGCTGGTAATGGTCTTGAACGGTGCATCGTTGCGGGTGATGGTCAGGACATAGCCGCTGGCCATAGGCGCCTTGATTGCAAAGATGTATCGGTTGCCGCCAATGGCAGCCGGTCCCTCAATGGCGACTTCCGCCTGACCGGGCACGTCGTATTCCGGCACCTGAACTTGGAGGTCGTCCTCATCGGCTTCGCAGACATCTCCAGCCACGCCTTGAGCAGGATTCCAGGGACGCAATTCCGCCGTATAGACGACGCCGGAGGTCAAGCCATTCGTATTGCTGTAGAAGTAATGCTCCGGCTTCAAGGTGGGGCCGGCGACATAGACGATGACCGTTTCCTCACCTGGCGCCGCCAAGGTGACCTGGTGCGTTTCATGCTCAGCGCAAGGCAAGTCATAGATCGGATACCACGGCGTAGCGCCAAGCACCAGCTTGAACGGGGTCAGGCTCTTGTCATCGTCCATGCCTTCACGGCTGCCGCCGTCATCCTGGACGAGCAGCTCCAGGGGAATTTCCTCGCCCATGGGCGCATCCTCGGCCAGGATATACTTGACCGCCACAGCGCGCTGCGTGGTGGCGAAAAACTTCGCCAAGGCAGCACCCCGCTCAGGGTCACCTTTTACATCCGCATCAGCAAAAGTGCCGTCAGTGATATGGCCTTCCTCGTCAAAGCCGTTGATGACGACGGCCTCCATGTAGAGAATGATGTCATTAGGATCGTCGGCAAGAGTTTGCGCTTTCAGCAACAACTGGGCTGCTTCGGTGGCGTCAGTGCCGCCGGGATAGACCGCGAAGTACTTGATATGGACGGTCACGCCGTCGCAGTCGTTCGGTACGGCATAGATGTCAGACACGGCGACGACCGGCGGGTCATTGACCGCCTCGACCGTGACCGTCAACAGATAAGTGGCGGATTCGCCGTCTTCATCCGTAACCTTGACACCGACCTTGAACTGACCGTTGTAGTGCTTTGCCGGCGTGTAGACAACGGACTTGCCGTCCGCGCCGATGACGACCGTGCCTGCTGCGGCGTCATAGTCAGCGCCCTCTGCGTTCTCGTCAATCGAAAACACCAGGCTATCGACGAAGTGTTTGTCGCCATTATCGTCGATTTGGAAGGCAGCCGCGTCAATGTCATTGGCGATCAGGATGGCGGCGTCGATGTTTTCCCATTCGAACGCCAAGGGCAGGACAGCCTCCTCAGCGCCGGTCGCTGACTCGAACAATTCCCAATTTACGCCGGCTTCAGTTTCGAAATAAGGCGCGGTGTTCTCAACCGTCAGCTCATCCGACGTAAAGGTCGGGCTTTCCAGGCGGGCAGCCGCGTTATACGCCGGGGCAGTGACTGCGACGGCTTTGACGCTCAGGCGGTCGCCCTTGATCAGCTTGCGGGCAAACGGCCAGTTGCAGAAGTCAGCGCCGCCGTCCTCAACCATATCCGGAGTTGCTTCCAGGAGGCTGAGGGGGCGGGGCAGCTTATCGTTCGCCAGGGTCCAGGTGTAGCGATAGCCGACCAGGGCATCGCCGTCCGGGTCTTGTGCGCCTTCGGCCTTGGCTTTGGCGTCATAGTCGGTGAACAGCCGGTTGTCTTCGCGCGGCGTGTCAAACACGATACCCGTCGCGGCTTCGGGCGCGCGATCAACATCGCGGATGACGATATCCGGGAAAGCAAACGGTTCGGATTCGGCTTCATCGCCGTCAGTGGCAACGACGCTGAGGACGAAGATCAGTTCAGCCGGGCGGTCAGCGCCGGCGACCGTGTCAAAGCTGGGGAAGGTGATGGTGCAGGCAACAGTTCCGGTCTCCTTCTCGATGCCGGGGGCTTCGATGTAATCCAGCGTGACTCCGTCAGGCAGTGCGCCGCCGTCCTTCCGTTCCAGCTTCCAGACGACCTTGGCCACGCCAGTGTCCTCAATGCCCTCGGCAACTTCAGTGTCACCGACTTCAACCGAGACATTGACTACAGCCGGCGCATTGTCATTGTCGACATCGACCTCGTCATAGCCAGCCGCATCCACGCCCTGGGCAGTATCTGCCACAAACACTGGCGGCGGGTTGGTGCGGTAGGTGACGGCCACGGTGGCGGCGTCTTCGCTCTTGCCGCCGTCCGCATCGATGGCCTTAAAGGTAAAGAAGTCAGCATCATCGCCGAAGAACTCATCATCGCCGTCTACTGTATAGGTATAGGTCGTACCTTCCTTGAGCACGAGCGTTCCCTTGGTGGGCTGGGTCACAATCTCCATTCCGACGATGTCGCCCTGCCCATCTGCGTCTTGAGCCAGCTTGCTCAAATCGATGTCCTTGGATTTCGGCAGGCCTTCGCCTTTCCGGACAAAGAGCGTGCCGTCACCAACCGTAGGCAGGCTGTTGCTGATGGTGATCTCGGCGGGGTCAGAGGCTTTCTTGTCATTGTTGAAGCTGTTGGCTGTGACCACGACCGTCCAGGTCTCGCCTTTTTTCGCGGTGCCAGCCGGAACAGTCTCCGTGAGCACCGTGGTGTCATTCTTATCGTTGGTCCATTCGTAGGTGTATCCGACGACATCTTCCTCGTCCGGGTCAACGGCAGCCGTGAAGTTCACCTTCAGTTCGCTGGTCGTGTAAGCCGGGTCAGGCGTGATCACCAAATCCGTCGGCGGGCCAACAGGCTGGTCAACGTCATGGATGGTCACTTCCGCCGGGGCGGATTCCGCCTCCTGCTCATCGAACTTATCAATGGCTTTGACCTTGAGGTTGTAGACGCTTGTCAGGTTCGGGTGCCCAACTGCATCATAGCCAGGGACTTCGTCACTGGTGAAAGTCAGGCCTTCCCATTCGCCTTCCACCTCTTCCCAATTAAGATTGCCAATCTGCACATAGACGACGTAGTCAAACTCGCCTTCTTCCTCGTCGTCGACGATGATTGTGAATACCAACTTCTCTATTTCATTGATGGCGGCAATCGGCTCCACAATCGCTATCTCTGCCGGATCATTGACCGGCGTGACCGTGATTGTAACCGTGCTGGTATCATCATTACCATCGGCATCCTTGGCAGTATAGTCAGCCACCACGTCAAACGCGGGGATGTTTCCGACCTTAGTCGGCGGCGTGTAAAGAATAGACTTTTGGTCTGCCGAGATGGCAAACTTGCCGTGCGTAGTAGCATCGCTGTTATCAGGATAATCGTATTCGACCTTGGTGATGGTTCCAGCCACGCCAGCGCCTGCGTCGTTGGTGAACCCGGGTACGTCATTGGCTCCAGGCGTAATGGTGATCTCAGCAGCGTCCTCGTCCGCAGCAGCAACCAGCGCCGGGGCATTGAAGAGCTTGACCACCGTCAAGGTGGCGTTGCGCAAAGTGGAACCGATTTTCTCGGCAGTCCCCAAGTCATAACAGCCGACCATAGCCCCCTGATAATCGTCAACGGATAAGGTCAAATCGGCTATCTTATTGGCTTGAGCATCATCAGCCACCTCGAAAACAACCGTGGCTATGACGTCGTCAAACCCGGCGGCAAAAAGCAATGTAAACTGAGTTTTCACGCCCATGATATACTCTGTCCCCGTCGCGCTAATGTCCTTTTTAAATTTCAGGACGTTTCCCGCATATTCCGGAAATTCGACATCCTTGATAATGACTTTAGGACTATTAGACGCCACCCGTGCAGATGCTTTGAACAAATCTACGGTAGTGGTTAATTTGAGGTCAACACGGAATGTTTCTCCGGCTTGATAAAGGTTGACTTCTTTCTGGTGGATCAATGAAAGTGTTGTCGGTTCTGCTGCCTCTGCCGCCCAGGCACTCAAGGAAACGACCGCGACACATACAAGAAAGGTCAGATATTTTTTCATTTTTGCACTCCGTTGAATGACTCTTTTCGATAATATGTCTAAAAAATAATATGCACTTATGCTATGACGCTTACTGTTCAACCATATCAGCAATCTTCGCTCGGAACGCCTCTGCACTAGTAGCCGGGTAAATGGTGCCTGCAACCATGGCGTCATCATCAATACGGCCAAAGCCGGCATAATTGAAAATCAGGCGGACGTCGACATAATTAAAGCCGTTCTTGCCGTCAATATCCAACGATTCCACCATATCGGCAATCTTCGCTCGGAACGCCTCTGCACTAGTAGCCGGGTAAATGGTGCCTGCAACCATGGCGTCATCATCAATGCGGCCAAAGCCGGCATAATTGAAAATCAGGCGGACATCGACATAATTAAAGCCGTTCTTGCCGTCCACATCCAGATTCGCATCTCCCTTGAGCTGGAAGGTGACGTCTGGGGTAGCGGTGAACACGTCAGCAGTTTCCTCGCCATCTTCAAGGGCGATGATAGCGAAGCTGACCGTGCCGCCCTTGGCCTTCAGGCCAGGCTGGAGGGTGACGGTCACGATTTGGTCTTCCTCGGAAAGGATATCCGCAGTATAGGTCGGGGTGACGACGCCGTTTGCTTCAGTAAAGACGCGGTTAAACTCGACTGGTGCCCGGGCGCCGCTGCCAACCTCGAAGGTAATTTCCCACGGGTAGTCCGCTTCGGCTCCTTTCCAGGCCGGGCCGGTGAAGACATAGCGGTTCGCCTCGTCAGTCAGGGCATCTGCCACCCCGTCGAGGTCGTATTCCAGCGTGATGGACTTGTAAGCCGACTTGTCATCGTCAACATAATCGACTTTCACCTTAGCCGGGTCGCCGTCGATACCAACTCCCTCGCCGCCGACGGTGATAACCGCCAAATTGATTTCAATAATTTTACCGAGTCTCAATTCGACGGCGCCGGTCGCGCTGGGCGCATTTGCGCCGGCGTCATTGCGGGTCAGGGTATAGTTGATGACGACCGTGTCAAAGCCGTCGATGTCTTCGGGCAGGGTATAGAGGAGATCGCTGCCGTCAAAAACAACACCCGCCCTGGTGCCGGGGGGGAAGACCTGGTCATTGCCGTTATAGTAATAGACTTGTGCATCCCCGGCGGTGAACTCATCCGCGTCAAAGCCGAGGTCAACTTCTTTGTATCCCTCAGCCGCTGCGGCGATGACGTCGTAGATCGGCGCAGGGGTTGCCGGGGCGGCGGCAGCGCCTGCCGCCAGGTATTGGATGTAGTAGATTCCCTTTGCCAGGCTGTCGCTAGCAGTCGTGCGCAAGTCTGCGACTTTGATTGCGCCGGCCGCGTCAAGCAATTGGAATGTCCCTTCGGCGGGTGCGCCCCCAACCGCCTCAACGGCCTCCCAGGACAATTCGACCGTATTGGCCACGGTATCTGCAATCACCAGCACCCAGGTGGAAGCGTTGGTTGCCGCTGACTTGTAGTCTTCTGACAAACGGTAGTAGGCGTCACCGGTTTTCTTGCTGGTGTCCGGGCTGAAATAGCCTTGACCGCCTTGGAAATACAAGTAGTTCAAGACGCCTTCGACGGGGATCGTCAAATCGTCAACCACTTGGCGAGTCGGGGCGCCGGGAGGCGCCGGAAAGTCCAGTTCATCAACTGCGTCGGTAGCCGTTTCTGCGAGGCGACCAAACACGAGCGAGGCTGATTCTGCCTCTCCTACTTTCAAATTATAGGCGAATGACTGGGCATAGGCGCTGCCCCAGGACATCACCACTGCCGTCAAGGCGGCAAAGAGCATTGAGCTAATTTTTCCCCGCATCGGTGCTTCTCCTCATTTGAGTTATCAGGGACAATTGATGACAATTGTGATATAGTTGGTAGTTAAGTATCATGTAGTTGGGCGTCAAGCAATTACAAAAAGCCGACGCCTGCCCGCAACCAAAACGGCACTAGCAGGCATAATGAAAATACTGCTAAACATACATTATAGCCTTGTTTTATTGCGCTGTCAACCGTCAAGCTTTTTTTTATTGGTTTTTTTCACAAAATTCCGAAGCAGGGGCGCACACCCTGCGAATGTCGGAATTTCTGTCTTTTTGCGAGGGTTCCTGGGCAGTCGGAAAGCGCGGCGACGTCCCACGCGAGGCCAGGTGTGCCAGGGTGGGTGTGACACCTGCCATCAAACCGCCTTGCCGCCGGTGCGCACGGGCAGACAATGCATTTTTTGATGGTAAATAGTCAACTGACGCGTTGCAGTGTCAATGAAGCGCTTGCGAAAATCAAACTCCCGATGTATGTTTTCAGACAGTCGGAATAATAATACGTTGCCTCGGATCGGAAATTTCAACCACGGAGACACGGACATGTGTTCAGCCCACCAATCATCGTCTGCCGGGAAAGCGCCGCCGCCGAATCCGCACGAGCTGGCCAAGGCCTGGAAGAAAGGCTCTCTGCGTTGCCCGAAGTGCCGCAAATCGTCCCCGCTGGAAACACTCAACGGCTTGCAGCTGAACGACTGCCCGCACTGTTCAACGCCATTTTTCGTGCCGCAGCGCATCCGGGACTATTTCTTGTACGAGCCGGCCGGCGGCGGCGGCATGGGCAGTGTCTACAAAGCGGTCTCGGTGAAATATCCCGACCGCGTCCTGGCAGTGAAGGTGCTGGCGCGCAAAGAACGGATGAACCCGCCGAACATCCACGCCATTCTCAACGAAGCCTTGGTGAGTTATGCTTTCAAAGACTCCCAGTTTGTGGCGGCCTGCCTGGACAGCGGGTTTGCTGATGACGAGTACTTCACTGTCATGGAATACATTGATGGAGAGCGACTGGACAAGCGCATTGAGCGCCTAGGCATGATGCCGGAAACAGAGGTCATCCCGATGGCGATGCACCTGCTGGCAGCAGAGCAGCATATTTTCCGCCACGGCTATCTATTTCGGGACATGAAGCCGGAAAACGTAATCATCAACAACTGCGGCTATGCAGTCCTGCTTGACTTCGGACTCTGCATTCCCCTGGACGCCGCCCGCAATCCGATGGATGAATTCATCTCCGGCTCGCCGTACTACATGCCGCCGGAGCGGCTCCTGGGCGAGCCGGAAGATGCCTACAGCGAAATCTACAGCTTAGGCATGGTCATGTACCACGCCCTGACCGGCCATACCCTGTATGACGCCAATGAACTGGAATCGCTCGCCAAAAAGCATGTCGCAAAGATGAAGGTGAGCAACCTGGCGAAGATGACCAACATGTCCACCGGCATGGCAGAACTGCTTGACCGCATGATCCAGCAATCGCCGGAAGAACGGCCGCAGACGTTCCAGGAAGTGTTTGACGGACTGAAGGCAATCGCTGGATGATAGAGACGCGGGACGAGTTCCGGCACTGAAGTGCCGGCACTGGACGGAGGCGGGCACAGCATGATAGGCGCACCGGGGGCGAGCGCCTACCTGCGCAGGCGCCCGTCCACAACGTCCACCGCGTCCACTATGTCCACAAACACCCGTCGGCAAGCGAAGTCCTTCGCGGCTGGCTGGGCTTAGTCTTCCAGGTCGGCCATGGTGTGGTTCGACTCTTTCAGGATGTCGGCGCAGAGGATTTTCTTGCCCTTCTGGTGCCCGGAGCGGAGCATCGCCTCGGTCAGCAGGGCGACGCGGCTGCCGAAAATAAACGGCACGCGGTTGATTCTGACCTTTTTGCGCAGCAGCTTGACGAAGTTGTCCACCGGTGAGAGCGGGTATCCGGCCGGGCGTGACAGCGACACTTCGGTGTACTCATTGGCTTCCTGGTCAAACAGGATGACCTGATCGCCACGGAAGAAGATGCTGCCCTTGGTGCCGCAAATGCGGACATCGTCCACAAAGCCGCCAGGAATATCGCTGAGAATGACGACGCGGCCAGTGACGCCGCCAGTCAATTCGACGTTGAAAGAGCCGTTGTATTCGACTTTAAGTTTCTTGCCGCGGTAGATTGAGTCGATATACCCTTCCGCGCTGACAGGCAGCAGGCCGGTCATCCACAGGAGGATATCCTGGTAATGGCTGCCGGAGTCGTTGATCTGGCCGCCGCCGGAGAATTCCGGTTCACCGCGCCAGGTCCGTCCGCACCAGTCTTGAGCCATGTACACGAAAAAGTTAGTCACCTCGCCGATAGCGCCCTTAGCGATCAGTTCCCGCGCCTTCATGAATTTCAATTCATAGTGGCGCTGATAGGTGAGGAGGGCGGTGACTCCTTTTTCCTTGGCCAGTTTGGTGACTTCGAGGGCATTGGCGGCGCCGCAGACCATAGGTTTCTCAATCAGGACATTCCGGCCCTTCTGGAGGGCGTACTTGAGGTGGTCGTAATGCGGTATGTGCGGAGTGAAGATGCCGACAGCGTCAAGTTCGTTCTCATCAATCATACGCTTGTAGTCGTTGACGCCGGTGTAGCGGGCGAAGGTGTTGCTGCCGATGACATTAGCCAAGTTGTCCAGGCGGGGCGGGTCAATATCAACCGCTGCCACCAGTTCCACGCCGAGCTCGTGCGACACCATCTGCTTGATGCGGTGCGTGCCCATGTTGCCGCAGCCAATCGCCCCAAAACGAATTTTCGCCTGTTTCGCCATGTTAGCCTTCTCCCTTAATTTCAGCGCCGCCTGCCGGGTGTCGGCGCCGAGACAATATTTTCCATCCCGGGCAGGAAATGAATCAACAGATATATTATGATAATCAGAAACGCCGGCATTGCCAACGACGAAGATACTTTTTCTTTATATAAGTTAAGGGACACGGCCATGACGACAACGGTTGACATTCGGAAAATTTTCAAGCGGGACGACATACGCGGACTCTATCCGGAAGAACTCAACGGCGACACCGTATTTCTGGCGGGCCGTGCCATGGCGGAACGGCTGTCAGCCCTGCGCAAATCCAATCCACGCATAGTGGTGGGTTATGACGCTCGCTTGACCTCGCCTGAATTGCGCCTGGCCTTCTGCCGCGGAGTGACGGCGGGCGGCGGCGAGGCCGAAGACCTGGGCCTAGTCTCGACGGAACATGTGTATTACGCCTGCGGCCAGCACCCGGAGCGCTATGCCGGCGGCGCTATGATCACAGCTTCGCACAATCCAGCCGCCTATAACGGCATCAAAATGGTCCACGCCGGCGCCGCCCCCTTCTCCAGCGCTGACTTGAGCTGGCTGCAACAGCGCATGATAGAACTGCTTACACCGGCAACCAGCCGCGACCTGAAAAATGAATTTGCAGACTACTTAGTCCGCCTGGCCGGCTTTGACGCCTGGCCAGACCGAGACCAGCCAGACTTTACAATCGTGGCTGCTGCCGGCCATGGCGTCGGCGGCGTCGCCTTCCAGCCGATCGCTGACCGCCTGGCAGCCAAAGGCCTGGAGGTCGTCTGGACAGACCCAGAGCCAGACGGGCGCTTCCCGCATGGCGTGCCAAACCCGCTGCTGTCAGACTTCATGGAACGCCTGGGACGGACAGTGGTCGCAAACAATGCTGACCTCGGCATTGGCTTTGACGGTGACGCTGACCGAGCCGGATTCACGGACAACGCCGGCCAGGCGATTGCAGGCTCCTTTGTGCTGGCTCTGGCAGCCAAGGCCAAACTGGCCCGGCACCCACGAAAACAAGGCCAGAAGCCGCTCATTTTCCGTAACTTGTGCTGTTCACAGCTCTTGCTGGATTTGTACGACAACGACGACACCGAGGTGATGGACACGCCAGTGGGACACGGCAAAATCAAACTGCTGATGCGACACGAAGCCTATCGCGATCGAATCGTGGTTGCCGGCGAACATTCCGGCCACTTCTTCTACCCCGAATTCCATTTCGTCGACAGCGGTATGCTGACCAGCCTATACCTGCTGATGTTAGCCTGGGAAATGAAACGGCGCGGGGTGAGCCTCACGGAAGAACTGACATCGTGGCGACAGCGCTACTGCTGGAGCGGCGAAGTGAACTTCAATTTAAGTTCGCCAGAAGAAGTCCTGCCGGTGCTGCTACGTACCTGGAAGGAAAACCAGGCCCTGGCCACGGCCCGATATGAAGTGCGAACCGACCCGGCTCTGGGCCTGGACCGCGTCTTCCTGGGCGAAGGCGACTATTGTCCAGCCAAACTGGCTGCGCCTGACCTGAAAGTGGTGTGCGACCGAACCGACAGCGGCTGGTGGTTCGTGCTCAGGCCCTCCGGCAATGAGCCCAAACTGCGGCTGAATGTGGAAGCCTGGGGCGATGATGCTGTCAACGCATGCCGACGTGAAACAGAGCGGCTGGCCACAGCTCTCCGTCAAGCTGGCGCAAAGGATGCTTGAGGGGCTTTTTCTAGGGGCGAGGGGCTTTCTTGAGGGGCGGGCGCCTACCTGCGCAGGCGCCCGTCCACAACGTCCACCGCGTCCACTATGTCCACAAACACCCGTCGGCAAACTGAAGTTTGAACTACCTGCGACTCCTGTCCACAACCTATTTTTCCAGTTTTTCCAGGAGAATTGCTATCTCACGGCGTCTGGCCCGGACATCTTCCGGAATCAGGGTATGGTCGTTAGGGGCACGAACCAGTGAATCAGGAATCTCAAGCAACCGCCTGGCTTCGAGCTGCAAGGCCTCGGGCACTTCAGAGTCTGCAAGTTTTTTCTCAAGAAGCTTGCAGTACCAGAGGTCTTCCCAGCCATCCCGGAGATTTTCCACGCGCAGGGTAGGATAGAAGATACGGTTTTCGCCGGGTATGAAGAAGTTCCCCTCTTCATTGTCTGTGCGGCAGGTGGCTGGATTCCAATTGGAACGCGGGCCATCCATGACCACGGCGCCCTTTCCAGCGTTAGCCCACTGCCTCCATGCTGTGACAGCCCAGTACAAAAATCCGTCCGGACGATATTTTTGCGCCATGAATCCACAGAAGAGGCGTGGAACAATAGCGGGCACTTCGAGCATGAAGGTTGGTTCCGGCGGTCTGGGGAAATTACAGACGTACCACCAGACCTCTTTGCCTCGCTTGCGGAGTTCGGCGGTCAGCTCCGGATTCCTGGCGGGCAGAATTCCTGGAACCAGGGCATCGATGTATTTCAGGCCCGGATGATCGGGATTGTGATTGAATCCGGCAGTGGTCATGATTTTCAGGTAGGGCCAGTTTTCTTTGACATAGCCAAAGACCCGGTCAGAAATCGCATCTACCCGCCACTCGTCAAAAGCGTAAATATAAGCCTTGTCAAGGATTCCCGCCTCGCGGAGAGCAGGAATGCGGTCATCAAGAAAAACCTTGAGGTTGTCGATGACTTTTTTGACGCTTTCATCTTCCGGCGAGCTGGGATGCCCACCCAACGGTGTAGGGTTGCAGATGCAGAAAGCGGTCAGCTGTCCTTTGTCTGCCAGGCGTTTCCAGCGTGGGATAAGCCTATCTTTTTCTTTGCTATATTTGCCATACGGCCCCCAATACAGCCGATCATAAGTGATGAAATATTCAGCAGCCTGTTCGGTGAACTGATCCATCAGGTCTTCCACCTCCTGATTGTCCCTGCCCCAGGCAATGTTATATATTCTGCTCATCGGGCGATGATCAAAATTCCAGCTTTGAGGAATTGGGGCGTGCATCGGAATGGTGAAATTGAATACGCGCACTTCAAGGGGAAATGAGTAGGACGGAACCTGTTCGGCTGAAACCGTGACCTGTCCCTTGTAAATCCCTGGCGGAGTATCCGCCGTCGCATGAATCCGGGTCCAAAAAGGCACAGTCTCGCCTTGCTTGATGGTGCAAACCGTCCGGTTGGTGGCAACAAAATCCGGATACCATCCGACATATTCTACTTTGTAGCTGGGACGCTCGTTTTTGACATGCCCAACCAGAAAAGTCTCTGATTTGAGAATTGCATTATCCGGGCCGAGAAGATATGATATCGACACATTGACGTTCGACAAATCCTGGCTGCGGCTGAAAACAACCGTCTGGAAACTCTCATATTCTCTGCGGGCAAGCTCCATCTTGAGTGCTTTGGCAGGCTGCATGCGAAAGCCTTTTTCCTCAAGAAAGACCGAGGTCATTGAATCCGCGATGCCGACGGCGTATGGGAACTTTTTGTCCATGGCGGCCTCAGCATCGCGCAGGGATGCATTGCGAAGGATGCCGGAAGCCGTAACAGAAATTTTTTCGACCAGGCTGATGTACTTTTGAATCTCGCCATATTGGGCAACATCGCCGCGGACTTTATCGAAGAGGCTGTTCAATTGCGAGCTGAGGGAGTTGGCTTCCGCCTGTTCGGAGTCTGTCAGTGAAAGGTTTTTCAATGCATCGAGCTGTTCTATAGCAGGTTTCAGCAGGGTTTCCGGACGGAATTCAAAACGAAAATCCTTGATTTTTATCGCATTGGTATTGACGGGGCTGTTGATGTCTATTTGGGCATAGCGGATATTCTTCAGATCAAGCCCCATGTCAACAAATGAGCGGTCTAATTCGAAAGAGGAATTATCCTTGGAAAGGGCGAAAGACTGCCAGAATTCCTTTTCGTCATCATCCCGGAAGCGGATGCCTCCGTTGGTATTGTCAAGATGGCTTTCAAGGCTGACGACAATATGCGTCTTGGTGCTGAGGTCCCCATTGTTCAGCGCTCCGCCGATACGTGACTGGAGTGTGATCCCGGGCCACTTGTCCAGCCCCGGTTGATATGCCGGGATAGTGGCGAGAAGGTACTTGCCGCTGTTTTCCAGGGTGACTCCCCCGGTCATCCTGAGAGCAGAAGGACGGGCGGCCATCTCCGCTTTGACATCCAAGACTCTGGAAACAAGGGTGTCATCCGGAATGGCCTTGCTGCTGCCGCCGATTTTTGCTGAAACAAGGGTCAGTTCCGAATCATGCTGCGGCTTGTTGATAGTAAAGCCGATTTTGCTGATGCGGCTGAGGTCAACCGAGCCGAGAGAGTCCAGGCGAAGCAGAATCCGGCTGGTAACACCAGCACGAACCCAGGTTCTGGCGCTGGCTTGCCTCCCCTCGGCATCAGTGATCTTAGTAAAAATAGTTGGAGAAATTTCAGCAGAATGATTGGTGATCTCCAGAACAAGATATGCGAAGGGAGTCCAGTCGTTGACCTTCAGCTGCCCTGGCATGGTTTCCACAAAAGGATAAAGGACGCTTCCTTCAACATATTTCGGAAAAAATACTTTCCAGCCGTCAGCGACCCGCTCAAAGCTGCATCCACGCTTCTGAATGTCTTCGACCTGAGGCCCATGCAGTTCGGACAGGCTGGCAAAGTCGACTACCGTGGTGAACTCTTCAGCATGGCAACCGAAAACAGCGAGCGAAATTCCTAGAAGCATTGCGCGAAAAGAATAAGACGCTGTTAATTTCTTGAACATTATTCAATTCCTTTAACACCAACAGCTATCAAAAACCAGTACATTCTGCCCGCAACTTGAAACCGTCAAATTCGCGCCATTGCTGAAAGTAGCGCTGCCACTTGCCTCTCGCTTGCCGACGTCAAGGCCAACTTCCATTGCGATAAGTTGGCCTTGAGACGTCGGCAAGAATTTCAGGCGGGGCAATCCAGCGTTCTTTCTGATTCGGTCAGAAATTCGTTGCTACCCCATTGATATAGACCTGAGTGATGCCCTGGTCATCCCTCAGTTTTTGATAATGGAGCGAGCGGCAGCTGGCATCAAGATAGCCGACGTTGGTGTTCATGCCATGATTGACGGAAACCAGAGCCCATGTACCTTTCTGGCCGACGAGCCAGGATTGCCAACCCACAAGGCCAGGTTCATTTGTTCTTGAATCATACAGAATGCCGAATTGGGAAGGATTGTTGGTCAGGGGAACATAACCGCTGTACCAAGTATCATTGCCGGCAGGCACCAGAATGGTGGGCTTCTTGCCCCCGTATGACTGATTTATCCATTGAGACCTCATCGGATTCCCAAAACATTTTGTCACCATCTGGAACCAATGCCCCCCGCTGCCGGCCTCGGCGGATGGACAGCGGGCGATCTGTGCACCTTCTTTGCTGCCGAAAGGAGGAAGATAGTTGTTATTGACCGTCCAGCAGAGTCAAGCGCTTCGGTGGTGTTGTACCCGCATCTGGCTAAAAAAGCGATCCAGGGTTACTGAAGAGTCTTGGGGCCGCTGACTTTGTCCCGTTGACTTAAGGCAATGAAATCATCATAGTCATTCGCATAAACATGCATTGCCATAAGGCATTGCTTCTTGTTCGAAATGCAGCTCACTTCTCTGGCCTTCTCCCGTGCCTTGGCCAAGGCAGGAAGCAACATGCTGGCCAAAATTGCAATGATCGCAATCACCACCAGCAATTCAATTAAAGTGAATAAATGCTTTTCCCGTTGAATCTTCATCATGATGCTACTCCTTTTTGGTTTTGGGTGTCGACACTGCTTGTTAATGGTTGACGGTTTCAAAAGAGGTGGGTAGAATGATGTTGCTTTTGCTTCTAAACTAACATGAACTTCTTATAACCAGTTCTTTGGCAGGTACGGTGTAAGTTCGATAAAAATCCATGTTTGCGTTTGGGGCAAGCAGGCTCTCAAGCAATTCAATGACTGCCATGGCCGCTTCTTCTTTGGGGTGGGTGATGGCACTGATTCCGAGTTTCGAGGATGGGTTCTGAAAGTTTTTTTCCAAGTTGTCGTAACTGATCAGCTTGAAGTCAACCCCCAGTTTTAAATTCTGCTCAGCCATATAACTGAGAAAGCCATAGGTGAAATAATCGCTGACGCTAATCACCGGGTACTTCAATAACTTGTTCTGGCAGTAATATTCCGCTGAGTTCCGCCCGCAAAGAATTTTCGAATTGACAATCGGATTGCCGCCCCGATGAACAATCAAATTCTGGGAAGGAATATGCAAGCGTTCAGCAGCAGCCATGACCGCTTCGAGACGGCGCGGGGCTCCATCATCAATAGGAGTGTCGCCGCAGACAACGAAAAATTTCTTGTGTCCCTGCCGCAAGAAATGTTGCAGAGCCGCTGCAAACCCTGGCTGATAATCGAAGATGACCTGATGCCAAGGCCCTGGATGTACGATGTCATCTTGGATCAAAATCACCGGCACCCGGCATTTTTCCAGATAATCTGCCGCTGGCTTCAGCATCCCGGAAGGAACGATAATTGCGTCATAGTTGTACAAGGGAAGTCGCAGCAGCCTTAAATTGTTCTTATCCGGGCCTTTTTCGTAAAAAATGTCGTAGGTGAAATCATGTTCAGCGAGATGCCCGGTAAGGATGTCAGTGAAATATCCATAGGCTGCATAGTCGAACTCTGCCAAACTGTCTTCAGCAGTTGTCCGCCAAAAGAACAGTCCAATGCGATACTGTTGCTTCAAGGTTTTATTCGATTTTACAAATGTGCCGCTGCCACGCTTTCGAACAATGAGTCCTTTTTCGACTAAAATCGACATCGCCCGGTTGGCTGTCTTCAGCGATACGCCATATTTTTTGGCAAGTTCATTTCCTGAAGGCAGCTTCAGCCCGCGAGCCAAGTGGTTTCCGGTGATATATCCCTCCAATTCCCGTACAATATCATCCCCGGTATAACGGCGCGGTTTTGTCACCTTCTCTGCTTTGGTAGTATCCGAACAATTAATCATGAGTTGAATGCCTTCAATGCCTGCGAGACCGTGTCAATCACCCCGGCAGTGTACCTGAATCAGTAACAAGGACGAGATGACTTTAACTAACTTGTGACATAATTATATCCTTAAAATGGCCTATTTCAATAAAGTGATTTCCTTATTGACCCATTAAAATGGACATTTTAGTAGTAAAGTTAGGACAAGTTTTTATTAACTTTTATTTAACTTCCGGTTAATATGCGAAATCCTGTGCTAGTAAAAGATATTTGGCACAGTAACTGCGCTGGCAGGCGTCCCGTAACGTCCCTGCCAGACGCCATTTTTAGTTGTACCCCGGCAGCGGCAACTGCCCTGGATAAAGGCAAATTGTCAATTGCGGAGCGCTTACGCCTGCAAAAAAAATGCCCTGCTGGTCGCAGCTAATAGCCGCGACCAGCAGGGCAAACTGTGTCGGCGTTCCAATTGATGTCACGCCTGCCCGGTTAGGCCAGGGTCATCGTTTGAGCCAGAGCACGGCGGTTTCCGCCGGCCCCAGCCGGATGGGGGCTGATTTCACCATTCCGTCCAATGTCATGGGCAATGCCACGCCTCCAGGCAAGCTGGCGTCAATCAGCTGGGCGCAGGGCGCCGTGAAGCGAAGCGTTGCGGTTCTGACTTGATCCAGGTCGGGATTTTGCACGAAGAGGTAGTCATTGCCGTCTTCGGCATGGCGGAGGATGACTTCCAGGACATCGCCATCAGCCCAGGCGGCCCGACCCGCCCGCTCCTTGAGCAGGACGGTCAATTCAGCGGCGGGAGCATCCGTGCCAAAGCCGGCGCCGGGCGCAATTTGCAGGATATAGCCATTGGCATGGCGCGTTTCTATGGCCCAAGCCTTACCGTCCGCTTGCAGTTCGTGGCCGCCTGCGACTGCGGCTGCGGTCGCCAACGTCCGCTTGAATGCGTCAGCTGGCCGTGCCAACTCGTCCGCCTCTGGCAAGTCTGACAGTGCCACGAGCGTGCCGCCATTATTGACAAAAGCGGCCAGCTGCGTCTGCAAGGCAACCGGCATGTACAGCGCCGGCGGCAGCAGGACGACGTCAAAGTCACCCAGGGAAACGCGGCCATCCAGGATAAATTCTTCAGGCAGGCTTTCATAGACAAAGCCATTAGCCTGAAGGAAATTATGGAATTGCTGCATGCCGCCCGCGACGCTCTGAGAAGGCCGCATATTGCGCATGGTTGACGATGGCTGCAAGAGCAGGATGCGACCGGGGGCGATGACGCTGTGGGTCAAAACCCAGTCGAAGTTTTCCATATTGCGGAGGGCGACGCCCAGGGCTGGGGCGCAATAGCGCATGGTGGTCAGGTCATGGCGGAGGCTCATCCAGTTGCCGTTATAGGTGAAGATATAGGCGCCGGTCGTGTAGGAGTACCATTTCATCTGCAAGGTGCGGCCCCAGACCAGGGAGCGGGTCACGTGTTTTTCCAGGCCGCGGCGTTGGGCGCGTTCTTCATCAATGCAATCCTGGGCGTCCTGGCAGCCCCAGAAGTCCTCCATGTAGGCCAGGCCGCGCTGGTAATGACGGTTCATGCTGTTGAGATACGGATAGACCATTTGCATACGCGGGGCGCGGCAATGGTGGGAGACAATGTCACAGACGTCGAAAGCCTGTGCGCCATTCATGTCGGTGATCAGACCGCTGAACCGCGCCACCGTCGGCTTATTCGGATCAGCCGCTTTGATGGCCTGGTTGATGCTGCGCAGATAGTCCATGTAGCTGTTTTCCCGGAAGATTTCGAATTCCGCGTCCAGCGGGGTGACGGTTTCGCGTCTTTTGGCCAGCGGGTCTGGCGGCTGCACGGCGGCATTGAAGTCGGCAAAGTCTGTTCCCAGGGCTGCATTGACAGCGCCGATGTCCTGGTAGCGTCGGCGCAGGTGTTCCTGGAAAGCAATCGTTGCGTTCTTGCCATAACCGATGCTCCTGGTGCCGGCATTGGTTTTGAAATTCATCAAAGTCTCGGCCGCGAATTCATAGAACAGGATGCGTGGCTCCTTGGCGCAGAAGGCGGCGTATTCGCCCAGGTAGTCATTGATGTACTGCTTGACCGCCGGGTGGAAGAAATTCAAGCAGTAGCTTCTAGTGCGGCTGCGGTGTTCGGCGACATGCCCGTCCCAGGAGACGCGGGCGAAATCAGGGTCGTCCTTGTATTTTTCATAGAACCAGACTGGGGCGTACATCTGGTCGTGGGTGCCGAAATTGAGGTACGCGAAGGTGCCGGCAAAGCCATTAGCCGTGTGCCCGTCGCAGGAGGCCGTAATATTGGAAAAATCGCGTTCAGTCTCGGTATGGACGGCTGGCTGGCCAGGGCCAGCAGAATGGAATTCAAAGCCGAACGGCTTTTCCGCTTCAATGAACTGGCCCGGGCTCCAGACGCCGATCAGCAGCCGGTTCATGCGGCCGTCGCCTTCGAGCGCTTTCAGGTCGCGGGAGGCCGGGCCGAAATGCGGCGGCAAGCCGGCGTCGGGCGTTGCATTCCAAAATGATTTGAGGCTGGCGTCCAAGGCATTGAGGGCATTGCCGAACCGGTCGGCAGCCTGCTGGAACGCTGTCCAGTCATCGTCCTTGCCAGAGGCGAAGGCCGTATCATAGGCGGCGTACATCGCTTGCAGAAGTTGCTCGGAAGTCGCGAAAGCCTGGCGTTCTGCGGTGAGCGTTCGCCCTGCGTAGGCGGCGGCGCGTTCGGCTCCCCGCAGGTTGGCCTCGGTCATGGCTGACTGCCAGAGCAAGGCATTGTAACGGCGACCGGCATGATAGACAGCGCCCTTGGCGTTGTCGTGTTTGCGCCAGCGTTCCAGGGGCGGCGAGCCGATCTCGACGCCAAGGGTCCAATTCGTCCAGACATCGGGCTTCTCCAATTTCAGATCGACTTTTTCAAAAACGACGTCATCAAACCAGACGCTGCCCTGGGTGTGTTCGACGCCGAGCAGGAACTGCCAGCTGTAGTCGCCCTTGGGAACCTTAAAGTAACCGAACCATTTCTCCCAGCCGTTCTCCAGGGGAATGATTTTCTTGCGCATGGGGAAGGCCGTGGAGATAATTTTCCCGGGTTCCTGCTTGGCCTCAGTCGGCACTCGGAAATTAATCCGGTAGGTGATGGCGCGATTGCTGATGCCGGGCGATTTGCGCACCAGGACGGAAATCGTAAAAAAAGTCTCGGGCGGAAACACTTCGGCTGAAGGTTGAGCTGACATCAGGGCAAAGGCCCGCTGGCCGGGGTCAGGGGCGTCAATGCGCAGCGACTGCTTTCCAGCGCCGACCACTTCCCGGTCGATATTAAGCGTTGACAGGCTGTTTTCCGGCCACAGCCCCAGTCCAAGTTCGGGCGCCTCGAAATCCTGGTTAGGATAGACAGTGACAACTTGCGACCAAGCGGCCAGCCCGGCGACGATGAGCCCGACAGTCAGAACACGACGAAGGAAGGAGGTCAACATGGTAATCCTTAGGTTGGTGGTTTTATCGATGAATTTGCCCAAAAAAACACAGTTTAAATTTTACAAGGAGGGCGGAAAGGATTGCTGCTTGCGGCTCCTTTCCGCCCTCCGATGTTCCCCGTCCTATCCCTTTTTCAGCCCCGGACTCTGACGCGCTGGTGTTTTTGCTGCTTAACGCTCAGGGTGTGAGGGTCGCACGGGTTGGCGGCACTGCCCCGCGCCAGATATAGATTGTCGGCTTCTTCTGCCCCCATGCGGTGTATTCCTTCCACCAGTAGTCAGCGAAGCCGTGGGCGCTCTTGATGCTTTCCACATGGCCGTCAAGGAAAGCGAAGTTCCCGGAGCTGCCGCCGTGCGCGCCAACGTAGTAGCTCGGGTAATTTGCCGTCGTATAGGTAGGACGGGCAATTGAGTACTGCATGCCAGGCAACCCGGTCGGTTGATTAGGATTCCAGCTGTCTCCTAAGTGGATAAAACTTGATGGCTCTTTGACCTTGATGGCAAAGGTGAAATAATCCTTATGCTCCTCAGCCGGGCTTTTCTTGACGGACCTGGTGAGGACGCTCAGCGTTCCGAGTTGCGGGTCGCCATAGGCCTGGTACGTGCCAGCTTTAGTGACCGGGTCGGTGGCAGAGTTGAAACGGTACGGCGCAACGGATGGACAAGCGGCTTCTTGTGGGTTCGGATCCGATGACATGTAGTTGGTCCCAGTGCCCCTGGTCAGGGCGCCGACCCAGTTGGTGCTGGCTCCGAAGCAGTTGGCATAGACGCCCTCGTAGTCGTCAATATACAACATTCGCGCCATGTTGCACTGCTTCAAGTTGTTGACGCAAGTGATGCTGCGAGCCTTTTCGCGAGCCTTGGACAGCGCTGGCAGCAGCATGGCAGCCAGGATGGCGATGATGGCGATGACCACAAGAAGCTCAATCAGGGTAAAATAATGGCGTTTCCTGTTCATAATGGACCTCCTTTTATCACGCGCCGCATAGACAACTTTGCGGATGACGAGCACTTGGTGTGGAATGACTTGCCTGGACAAAAGCGCCTAAATCATAATTATAACATGATTTTATCTGAACGGCAAGTTTTTTTCGGAAAAATTATTATATTGAAGCATGAGAATGCCTTATTCACAGGCGAAGCTTTTCCTCCCCTTCTGTTTTTCGTAAATCCGGCTGTTTAATTCAGGAGTGGCGAACATGTCCTCATCTGCGACTTTAATTCAGGAATCGGCGCGGGTCACGCCCGTTCGCGGCAGTTATGACATCATCGTGGCTGGCGGCGGTCCGGCCGGCTATGCGGCTGCGCTCGGGGCGGCTCGGGCCGGCGTTTCGGTTCTGGTTCTGGAGCAAGCCGCCTGCCTCGGCGGGATTTGGACCGCTGGCCTGCTGCCCTGGATCATCGATCAGCACACGCGAGGCAGCATCATGGGGGAGCTGCGCGATTACATTCTCAATCAAGCCGGCGGAACCCTGGTCGGGACGACGCTGGGCGTTGATCCGGAATTGCTCAAGCTGCGCTTGGAGACTGACCTGCTCGCGGCCGGCGTCCGTCTGCGCTATAATACAATGATCACGGCCGCTCGCAAAAGCAGTGACGGCCGCACTGTCACCCATGCCATCACTGAATCAAAGGCCGGCCGCGAAGCCTGGCAAGCGAAGCTGTTCATCGATTGTTCGGGCGACGGCGACTTGGCAGCCCAGGCCGGCTGCGGATTTGACTATGGCAACGAACATGGCCTGGCCCAGCCGACATCGCTTGGCGTCATCGTGAGCGGCATTGACCCGGAACGCCTGGAAACCGAATTGCCCCGCTCCATCCGCAAAGTCAAATTGTGCGAATTCCTGCGTGAAGGCGGCCTGGAGCCATCCTATAGCCTGCCCGGCCTCGGCTACCTCGGTCATGGCCTGTTCTTCTACGCCGGCACCCATCAGTACAACCGCCGTTTTGACGACCCGGACGCCTTGACTGCGGCTCTGATCGAAGCCCGTGCGGAGGCTCATCGCCAGATTGAAATTTTGCGGCGGCGAGGCGGTCTGTGGGCAAATCTGCGCTTGCATGGCACGGCATCGGCGCTCGGCATCCGCGAAGCCCGCCGCATTCACGGCCGAGCCACGGTGACGGTTGACGATATCATCGAAGGCCGCAGCACCCCGCGGACAGTCTGCCGCAGTCACTTCGGGCTGGATGTGCACTCGCCCGACCCTGCCCGCACCCGCGGCATTGACAAGCCAATGGAAATTCAATCACGCCCCTATGGCATTCCCTGGGAGGCGCTGGCCGCCCGCGACTGCGATAACCTGCTTATGGCCGGCCGCTGCATCAGCGGCGACTTCCTGGCTCATTCCAGCTACCGGGTGACAGGCACGGCAGTGGCGCTTGGCGAAGGCGCTGGCCGAGGCGCTGCCCGCGCCCTGCAACGCGGCATCCTCCCCGCCGAACTCACAGATGAAGACCTGGCGACCTTCACGGGCGATCTGGCAGATCAGTAATTAGGGGCGAGGGGCGAGGGGCGAGGCGAGGGGCGAGGGGCGAGGGGCGAGGGGCGAGGGGCGAGAGGCGAGGGGCGGAATGCGGAATGTTGAATGCTGAATGCTGAATGCTGAATGCTGAATGCGGAGGCGCATTTCATAATTCATAATTCATAATTCATTAGCGGCGAGGGGCGAGCCATAGCTGCTTGGGTGCTGCTGTTTTACCTCTGTTCAGTGCTCGGGCTTTAGCCCGAGGCATCAGGTTCTGGGGACAAAAAGGCCCGCCGTCATCGCGTGGGGGGGGGTGGGTGGGGCTTGCGATGAAGGCGGGCCAAACGGATGTTGGAACCCATGCGGCAATACACGGCGGCGCACTGCCCTAGGGACAGCCGCCTGCCGATTAACCAACCTAATTGGTTACTTGCCGCTGATGGCGCCATGGCCGCGGAATGTACGCGTGGGAGCAAATTCGCCCAAGCGGTGTCCGACCATGTTTTCCGTGATGAACACGTTGACAAACACCTTGCCGTTGTGCACGGCCAGGGTATAACCAACAAAGTCAGGCATGATCATGGAACGGCGAGACCAGGTCTTGACGATCTTCTTCTCACGCCGATTGTTCATCGCCTCAACTTTTTTCATGAGGTGACCGTCAACAAACGGCCCCTTTTTGATGGAGCGTGATGACATTATTTCTTCCTCCGGGTAATGATGAAGCGATCAGACGCTTTTTTGGATTTGCGAGTGCGCTGGCCCTTGGCAAGCTGTCCCCACGGAGACCGCGGGTGGCCGCCGCCGCTGGTGCGGCCTTCGCCGCCGCCCATCGGATGGTCAACCGGGTTCATGACGACGCCGCGGACGTGCGGGCGCCTGCCCAAATAGCGCTTCTTGCCAGCCTTGCCCAGGTTGATGCCGGAATGCTCAAGGTTGCCGACCTGGCCGATGGTGGCCCGGCAGGTGCCGTGGAACTGGCGGATTTCACCGCTCGGAAGCTTGACTTGAACATAGTCGCCTTCCTTGGCGCGAACAGTGGCCTGCTGACCAGCAGCGCGGGCAACCACAGCGCCGCGACCGGGATGCAGCTCAATGCAGTGGACGCTCAGCCCGTCTGGGATGTCCTTCAGCATCATAGCATGGCCGACCTTGAACTCGGCTTCCGAACCGCTGCGAACCGTGTCGCCCTGTTTCAGGCCGACCGGCGCCAGGATATAACGCTTCTCGCCGTCTGCATATTCCAGCAAAGCGATGCGCGCTGAACGATTGGGGTCGTACTCAATATGCCTGACCGTGGCGGCCACGTCGTCCTTGTCACGACGGAAATCAATGATGCGGTAACGACGCTTCGCGCCGCCGCCGCGGAAACGGGTCGTAATCCGGCCCATGTTGTTGCGACCGCCGGTCGATTTCAGCCCCTCGGTAAGCGACTTCTCAGGCGTCGAACGAGTCAACTCGCTGAAATCGCTGACGGACATCTGCCTCCGTCCAGGCGAGGTTGGTTTATATTTCTTAATGCCCATGATATGTTACCTCATGCCTCAGCTGATAAAGGGAATGTCAAAGCAGGTCAATGCTGCCTTCGGAGAGTGTCACCATCGCCTTTTTCCAGTCGGCGCGCTTGCCGGCTCTGGAAGTGCGCATCCGCTTCACCTTGCCGCGGTAGTTCATGACATTGACGTCCGAAACTTTGACGCCTTCAAAAATGGCTTCCACGGCCTTGCGGATTTCGATTTTATTGGCATTTGGGTTGACTCGGAGGGCATACCGTTTCTGCTTGTCTGCAAGCGTTGTCGCCTTCTCGGTAATCAGGACGGTATAAACGATATTATACGGGTTAAACATAGCTGGTTTCCTCCTTATGCCAAGCGCTGGCCGAGGATTTCCATCGCGGCCTTGGTGATGACGACTTTTTTGAACAGCAGCATCCAGTAGGTATTGACGGAGGCGGCTTTGATCACCATCGCCTCAGGCAGGTTACGCGCCGCCAAATCGATGTTCTCGCTGTAGTCGTCAACAACGATCATGCAATTCTGGCCAGCTCCGACTGCGTCCAGAAACGCTATCATCTGCTTAGTTTTCGGTTCCGTGATATCGATTGATTCGACTAAGACCACATCGCCTTCATCAAGGCGTGCGGTGAAAGCGCGGCGAAGCGCGAGTTTCTCGACCTTATGGTTCGTTTTCTTGGCGTATGAGCGTGGCTGCGGCCCGAAGATGACGCCGCCGCCGCGCCACAACGGGCTCTGGGCAGTGCCGACGCGGGCGCGGCCCGTGCCTTTCTGGCGCCAGGGCTTGGCACGGCTGCCAGCGACCAAGCTGCGGTTCTTGGTGGCGGCAGTGCCGGAGCGCATCCGCGCGCGGAATGCGACTACTGAATCCTTGACGGCCTGTTCGCCCCGGTCACGCTCAAGCCAAGCATCCTGAATATCGTAGCTGGCGCCAGAGTCGGCGCCGCTGCTGGTTTTAATGGGTATTGTCGTTGACATGATTATCTCTGCTCCCCCGGGTTATTTTTTCACCGCGCTGCGGACCATGACCAAGCCGCCAGTCGGGCCGGGAATAGCGCCCTTGACCAGCAGGAGGTTCTGTTCTGCGCGGACTTGCATGACTTGCAGGCTCTGGACAGTGCGGTTGACATTGCCCATCTGTCCAGGCATTTTGCGTCTCTTCTGCACTTTGCCAGGGGCGGAGCACATGCCGATAGAGCCAGTCCGGCGCTCCCAGGTGCCGCCGTGGCTGGCGCGGCCGCCGCCAAATTTCCAACGACGGACAACGCCGGCAAAGCCGCGGCCTTTGGTGCGGCCGGTGACGTCGACGAATTCATCGGCAGCGAACAGGTCAGCGCCGAGTTTGTCGCCCACTTGGTATTCCGGGTCTGCATCCAGGCGGACTTCGCGGATGATGGCAGGCGGAGTGGCTTGCAATCCGGCCGGGGCGAGATTGCCGAGAACGGCCTTGGAGACGTTCTTGGCCTTGCGCGTGCCAAAGCCCAGCTGGACAGCGCAATAGCCGTCTTTGGCCTGCGTCTTGAGAGCGATGACCGAGCAGGGACCGACTTCAATCGCGGTCACCGGCACCATCACGCCCGATTCGGTGTAGATGTGGGTCATGCCCAATTTTTTGCCTATAAGACCTTTTTTCATGAGTCGCCTCCCGGTCAGATCTTGATGATGATGTCAACGCCGGCCGGAAGATTGAGCTTACGCAGCTCTTCGACGGTGTTGGGGTTGGGATTGATGATATCGAGCACGCGTTTATGGGTGCGGATTTCGAATTGCTCCATGGATTTTTTATCGACATGGGGCGACCGATTGACGGTAAAGCGTTCGATGCGGGTTGGCAGTGGGATCGGGCCGGCGATTCTGGCGCCGGTGCGTTTGACCGTATTGACGATCTCCGAGGTGGACTGATCCAGAATCGTGTGCTCGAAAGACTGCAACCGGATACGGATGGTTTGACTGTTAGCCATGTTCGGGTCAACCTAAGTCTGTTGTTGGTGCTTGCTTGATGTGGTCCTGCGGGACTGGCTCATATGCCGCCGGTTCGGCGACAAAGTCAGCCCGGCCGCTGCTGAGTGTTCGGATTGCGGATGCGTATCCGAGCAGTTCGGCGAGGGGGACCAGGGCGGTAATTCGAGCTGCTCCAAGGGCCAACGAGTCAACCTCGGTGATCCGTGCTTGCCGAGCCGAGAGATCGGCGATGACTGAGCCAAGGTGATCTTGGGGCGTGCTCACTTCAAGGCGCATAACCGGTTCCATTTTGACCCTCCTGGCCTTGGCTATGGCATCGGCCAGGGCCAGGCGGGTGGCGGTGAGGAACGCCAATGCCGCCGCTTTGCCTGCATCGTGCTTAGCGGCGACGATTCGGATACGCATATCGGTCAGCGGGAAGCCCTCAGCTTCCGCGTTGATGAAATCCCGGATTCCGGCAGCGATTGCTTCGCGCTGGTCTTCGGGCCAGTTGGCGCTGTCAGGAGGGAAAACGACCTCCAGGCCGGCGCCGTTATGCAAAGGCGTGACGTCGAGTTCGATGTCAGCCGTGATGATGTGTTCCTGATTGGTCAGTTGCTTAGTAAAATGATAGGTGACCGCCGCCGGGGCGGCGATGGTATCGCGGTATTCGACTTTGCCGTTTCCGGCTCTGGTGTCAATGCCGAAGTCGGTTTTGATGCGGTCTCGGACGACGTCAAGATGAAGTTCGCCCATGCCGGCGAGGGTCCACTGTCCTGGCAGCGGCCCTGGCTTGGCTTTCAGGGTGGGGTCTTCCCGGCAAAACTTTTGCAGGACAGCGTCGAAACTGGCGGCGGGAACGCCGGCAGCTGGTTCGACGACCATACTGACGACCGGTTCGGGGAAATCCATAATATTGTTGGTGATGGCCGGATGAGGGCCGGTGGCAAGAGTATCTCCGGTTACGAGCGCTGTTCCGATGCCGCTGACGGCCACGATATCGCCGGGGCCGGCGCTGCTGATCGGTTCAAACATCTCAGCATAAACGCGATAAAGCTGGGTTGGAGTGAAGTGCTCCTGGCGCTGCACATTCCAAATTTGACGGTCGAGCGTAAGTGTTCCTGTGTATATTCTCAGATATGCAATCGGTCCTTCCGGACCGCCTTGGTCGATAACTTTAAAAACGGTTGCATTGAGTTCTTCGGCAGCGCCGTCCGAGGCTGGGTAGCGGTCGGCCGGCGAGGGCAGATAATCGCAAACTGCGTCAAGCAGCTGCTGCATGCCGACATTGCGCAAAGCGCTGCCGAACAGAACTGGCACCAGGTTGCGGCGGATAACTGCCCGTCGCAGGGCGGCGCGCAGGGTTTCCGGAGGCGGGATCGTATTCTCCAAATAGGCGTTGAGTATAATATCGTCGCTTTCGGCCAAGCATTCGATCAAGTAGCTATGGGCGGCCAAGGCGTCGGGATTAGCGGTAAAGTCGAGTTTTTGCTCGGCTGGCTGTCCATCGTTCCTGATCACGTCCCCGGTCAGCAGGTCAACCAGGCTGATGCTGCCGTCATCCTGCTCAAGGGGAAATTGTAGAGGCACGGCGTTGACCAGCAATTTTTCCTTAAGTTGGCGCACTGTCCGGCGATGGTCGGCGCCGGGGCGGTCTAGTTTATTGATAAAGGCGATAATCGGGATGGCATGTCGTCTGGCTTGGCGCCAGACAGTCTCGGACTGAGCCTGAACCCCACGCAGGGCGCAGAACACGGCGATGGCCCCGTCCATCACCGACAATGTCCGCTCGACTTCCGCCGTAAAGTCGATATGGCCCGGAGTGTCGATGACATTGATTTGAGTCTGGCTCCAGGTGCAGGTGACGGCAGCGCTGATGATGCTGATTCCGCGCTGGCGTTCCTGCGGCAGGGAATCGGTCACTGTGTTGCCGTCCTGCACATCTCCCATATAACGGATGGTTCCGGTATTATGGAGAATGCGTTCGGTCAGCGTTGTTTTGCCGGCGTCGATATGGGCGATGATGCCGACATTGCGAATGGCATCAGCAGGCATCATCGGACACCGCGCGTTTGGATGGTGAAAGGTTGCAAAAAGGCACTGTGCTTTCCTGGCCGCACGCGGAAGTGAGCCAGGAAATAACAGGCAAAGGAAGGCTTATCCTTACCAGCGGTAATGGGCGAACGCCTTGTTGGCATTGGCCATCTTGTGGGTGTCGTCCTTCTTCTTGACGGCGTTGCCGGTATTGTCAAAGGCGTCAAGGAGTTCGCTGGCCAGGGCCTGAGCCATGGCCGTGCCGCGACGACTGCGGGCATAGCCGACGATCCAGCGCAGGGCGACAGCCGCCTGCCGTTCAGCCGGGACTTCGAGAGGAACCTGATAAGTCGCGCCACCGACGCGGCGGCTCTTGACTTCCAAGCGCGGCTTCACGTTTTCGAGCGCCTGCTGGAAGACTTCCAGCGGGTCAGCGTCTTTCTTCTTCGCCTTGATGATGTCCATGGCATCATAGACAATGCCTTGGGCGACGGTCTTCTTGCCGCGTTCCATCACCGTGTTGATGAGGCGGGCGATAATCTCGCTGTTGAAGCGAATGTCCGGAGTGACCGGACGCTTGTCTGATCTACGTCTTCTCATTATTGGTCATTCCTCAGGACAGGTTATTTCTTCGCGCCCTTAGTGGCGGCGCCGGGCTTCGGTCGTTTGGCGCCGTACTTCGAACGGCCCTGGCGGCGTTTTTCAATGCCAAGCGTATCCAGGGCGCCACGCACAATGTGGTAGCGGACGCCAGGGAGGTCGCGCACGCGGCCGCCCCGCACCAGCACCACGCTATGCTCCTGCAAGTTATGGCCTTCGCCGCCGATATAGGCAGTCACTTCCTGGCCATTCGTCAAACGAACCCTGGCGATTTTCCGCATCGCGGAATTAGGCTTTTTCGGGGTGCGGGTCATGACCTGAAGGCAGACCCCGCGACGCTGTGGGCATCCGGCAATGGCGCGCACGCGTACTTTCCGCGGCTTGTCCTGACGCCCGTTTCTTACCAATTGATTGATTGTCGGCATCGTACTTCCTGTATAGTAACCGTAAACTAAAAAAAATTGAACTAATAATGTACCTTCTTAGCCGGAATTGTCAATGCCAGCACTGACAAATATCCAGAAAAAGCGTAACTTGGTCGTAATGGGGTCAGTGATTGATATTCGGAGTCCCAGTGAGTTTCAGAGCCAGGCACCCCGGGTAAGACACTTTAGTGGACAGTGGACAATGGACGCTAGTGGACTTTAATGGACGTTAGTAGACGATGGACTGTGGACTGAAGTGGACTTTAGTGGGGAGTGGACGTGGACGCAAATGGACTTTAGTGGACGAACGTAGTCCAAGTTCATTCTCGCCCCTCGCCCCTAATGAATTGTGAATTATGAATTATGAATTGTGAAATGCGCCTCAGCATTCGGTATTCGGCATTCAGCATTCAGAATGTATTTCGGTGAATTCGTGCGGATTGGACGCGTGTGCGCGGTTCATGGTCTTCGGCAGGCCAGCCCAGGGTGATGATGGCGACTGGGATAATCGATTCCGGCAGGTTTAGGGCTTGGCGTAGCAAAGCGATGCGTTCTGGGCGTGGATGGATGCCGAGCCAGCAAGCGCCCAGGCCCAGCGCAGTTGCCGCCAGCAGGATATTCTGAGTGGCAGCGGCGCAGTCCACCAGTAGGAAGGATTCAGATTGGGCATTGGCTTTTTGCAGATCGCCGCAGACGACGATGGCGGTGGGGGCGTCAGCGAGAAAGGGGCCGTTCGGCAGCTTGGATGCTAGATCGGCCCGCAGGGCGTCGTCCGCCAGGATGACAAAATGCCACGGGTCGCAGGCTCGGGCTGAGGGCGCCGCCATGCCGGCTTGCAGCAGGTCAGAGACCATCGCGTCCGCCACTGGACGGAGCTGGTAGCGCCGCACGCTGCGCCGTCGGAAGATAAAGTCCAGGCGTGGATTGAGGCCGGTCGCGCTGGCTGCTGCCGGGCTGTCGCTGCGAACCTGGTCTGGCCGGGCCTCGCGAATGCGGCGGACGGTGGCAGTGGTGGAGCAGCCGTCAACCAGGGGAATGAACACAAAGCGGGCGCCAGCCTGCTTGAGGATGGCGTGTTCTTCGCGGTCAAGGCTGTCTTCCGTGTAATCGCCGCCCTTGACATAGACGTCAGGCGGGATGGCCGTGAATACGTCAACCGGCTTGGGGCCGTTGAAGATGACGACGGCGCTGACGCAGGCCAGGCTGGCGACTAGGTAGGCGCGGTCGTTTTCGTTGACGAGCGGCCGGTCCGGGCCTTTGCTGGCTTGCACCGAGGCGTCGGAATTGATGGCTACGAGGAGCGCGTCAGCTTGTTGGGCTGCCTGCCACAGGTAGGTCGCGTGGCCTCGATGGAGGAGGTCGAAAGCGCCATTGGTGACGGCGAGCGACTTTCCCGCGGCCCGGAGCTGGGCATGCCAGGCTTGGGCCTGCGCTAAGGTGAGAATCTTGCGGGCGGGATCGGATTCGTGGATTGGGCTGGTTGTCATGGTGACCTCGCTATCGGGAATTGCTGTCAGGTTGGTGCTGAAGTCAGGCTTTGGCCTGGTCGGTCGCTATGGCTTTCAGGGCGCGGTAGTCGGCCTTGCCCGTGCCCAGAAGAGGTATTTCTTTGACTTTAATGACGTTGCGGATGCTGTGAATAGGCGATAGGCCCGCTTCGCGCAGCTGGTGATTGACGGTTTCACGGTTGAGGTCAAGCACAGTGAACAAGGTGATGTTCGGCTGCTCTTCGGTGCCGATTGCTTCCACTGCCAGCGGCACAGGAAGCTCCTCGGTGCGGTGAATCTCCAGGAGAATCTCTTCAATCGCCGGCAGGGAGCTCATCTCGCCGCCGATCTTGACGAATCGCTTCAAGCGGCCTTTGAAGGTGATGTAGCCGTCCGGGTCAGCGGCAACCAGGTCGCCGGTGCGATACCATTCTTTGCCGTTGATGGTGACAAATGGGGACGGGCCGTCATAATTCAGGTAGCCGCTAAAAACGCTGGGGCCGCGGAGATGGAGCATGCCGGTCTGACCATGCGGAACCGGCTTGTCCTGCTCGTCAGTGACGAGCCATTCCAGGCAGTTGATGATTTTGCCGATAGTGCCTGGGCGAGATGTGAACTGCTCGTTGAGCGCCACCACCGGCGAACATTCCGTAATCCCGTACCCTTCCAGGAAGATGGCCTGCGGGCATTTTTCCTTGAACATCGCTTCAGTGGCGTCCGGACATTTCTCAGCCCCCGAGATGGCCATGCGCAGCGATTGCAGCTGCGCGGCGGTGCCTTGGCGGAGGATGCCGCCGATAAAGGTCGGCGTGGCGACGATCATGGTGATGCGGTAGGCGGCGATTAGGCGCGCCAGTATGTTGCCTTCAGTCGGATTGGCATGGTAGACGATGCGCAAGCTGGTCATCGCCGGCATCAGGCATGCCATCAACAGCCCAAACGAATGGAAGGGCGGGAGCATTCCGAGCGCGCAGTCGTCCTGGCGCAGGTTGAGCGCCAGCATGGCTGAGGCAACATCGCTGATGACATTCTGGTGGGTAAGGGGGACGGTTTTCGGCAGGTTTTCGGAACCGCTGGTGAAGACGATGGCGGCCAGTTCCGGCACAGGCGCCCGCCGCAGGCTGCGCCAGCAGAACCGGCTGGCCAGCAGTGCGCCGAGCTTCCGGGGCAGGGAGAGGCTGCCGCCGATGTCTTCCAGGTAGATAAAGGAGTCCTTGAGATCAGCGAAGTCAATGCCGCGGCCTTCAAGCCGTTCAATGAACAGCGACGAGGTGATGATGTGCTTGACGTTGGCGTTGCCCAGGCAGTGGCGCATGTTCCGGATGCCGACAGTCCAGTTGATCATGACCGGGATTTTGCCGGCGAACAGCGTCGCCAGGTAGGCGATATTGACGGCGGCGCAGGCGGGCATGAGGATGCCGAGGCGGTCGCCGGGGAGTTTGGCCAAGGCTGGTCGCAGGGCCATGACGCCGAGGACGATTTTGCGGTGGGAGTAGATGCCGCGGGACTGGTCAGCGAGAACCACATAGTTGGGCCGGGCAGCGGCATTGCGCAGAAAGAGGTCGGTGACGCGCTCCCCGCTGGGGGGTTCCAGGGGGCGGCTGTCCTCTTTGATGAACCATTTCGGGGGGATGGGCCGGAGCGGCTCAATGCTGCTGCTTTCGCCGATGGCGGCTAAGAGCAGGTTGCCAACCGTGCGCAGCGTTTCCGGGCTGTTGACGGCGTGGCCGAATTCTTCCTGAATCCAGATTTGCAGTTCAGCGACCATGAGGCTGTCGAGGGCGAGGTCAGTGCCAAGGGTGTCGGTTTCCTTGAGAATGCGCTTGTTGGTGATTTCATGGAGCTTGTCATAGACGACGCGGCGGACTTCCTCGGGCACGTCCTTGGTGTCAATCGGTGAACTGGTCGTCTCCGGCTCTGGAATACGGCGCGGACCGCCGCGTTCCCACCAGTAGTACGGCACGTAGGTGTTGGGCGGGGCGTCCTCGTTGTAGAAATTCTCCAGCCAGCGGTTGATCACTTCCTTGTCAGCCGTGCGCGGAAAGTCCTCCGGCAGTTCAAAGAATTCGACGCTGACGTCCCGGCGGGGGCAGAAGAAAATCCCGTTGGCCAGGACGCACTTGACATTGCTTAACAGAGTTTCCGGGAAGGGCGTCTGGTAGCCTTTGCCGCGACCGAACGAGCTGCCCCAGAGTCCGCGGGTGCGCACCAGTACGATGCGCACCTCAGGATAGGCCTCCAGGATGCGGGCGACGCCGCCGTTGCCGCGCAGCTTCTCGAAACGGCTGCGGTAGATGCGGCCAGCCGGGTAGAGCAGCAGGTTGTCGCCCTGCTTGAGAGCGTCGGCGCAGACGTTGATTTGCTGGATGACCTTCTCATGCCCGGCCCTGCCGGCGATGCCGATGTCAGGCAGGGAGAGGATGCGCAGGCCCTTTTGCAGATATTTGAGAATGGTGGTGCGGATTTGCTTCTCGTCAACCAGGGAGCGCGGATGAAATTTTCGGTACAGGATGGCGTTGATGATGATCGGGTCAATCAAGGCCGGGTGATTGGGCAGAAAAAGCACGCCGTTTCGGCCTTTGGCTACGCATTCCTTGTAGCCGTGGACACGGATGCGATAGCGGAGCGGGAGGACAAGTCTGACGAATAGATACAGGAGATAGAGGAGAATCTTCATGGCGTTCTCGGTTTTAGACTGGTTGTTGGGCGATGATAAAACGGTCGCGACCGGCGAAGTCGCGTTTGATGTCGATGTTCTGGTAGCCTTGACGGCGGAAGTGCTCTTTGAGCGGCGCTCCTTGCGTATCGCCGATTTCGCAGACTAGCCACGCTCCTGGGGTCAAGCGTGAGCGTGCGTCGCGGGCCAGGCGTTTGATGATGGCCTGGCCATGGTCATCGGCGATGAGCGCTTCTGGCGGTTCATGGTCTTTGATGGTGCGCTCCAGGTGCGCATATTCGTCCGGAGCGACGTAGGGCGGGTTGGCTGTGATGAGGGCGAAGCGAGCTGTGGGCGGCGTCGGCGCCAGCAGGTCGCCCTGGTGGAAGGTGACGTTGGTCAGCTGCAAGCGGCTGGCGTTTTGCTCGGCCCAGGCCAAGGCTCTGGCCGAAATGTCCGTTGCCGTGATTTTGGCCTGGGGGAAAATCGTGGCCAAGGCGAGGGCAATGGCGCCGGAGCCGGTGCACACATCGCAGATTTCGCCGTTCCCGGGGTAGAGGCTGATGGCGATTTCGACCAGCTGTTCTGTTTCCGGCCTGGGGATGAGAACGCCGGGACCGACGTCAAGCCGCACGCAATGGAAATCCACGTTGCCCATGATATATTGCAGGGGTTCACCGGCGACTCGTCGACTCAGGCGTGAGCGCAGCAGTTCTTCCTGCTCAGGGGACAGGCTGTCGGCAGGTCGGCGTGGCTGGCCTGCGTCAGTGTCGAGAATTTGTTTTAGGAGCCATCGTGCCTCTTGGCGGGCATTGGTGATGCCGCCGTCCTGGAGCGTGCGGATGGCTTCGGCGAGAATCGATGCAGTCATGTTAAGTGAGGGTGGCAGGAAACAGCGTCGCAAGTCGGATATGGCCGTTGGCCGACTCCGTTCAAAGCTGGCGGCGCGGGGTATGGAGAGAGCGTTTATTGCACTGGCGGAAACTTTAATGCCAGAAAGAATGAAGTCAACTTGAAAGGGTGATGATTGGCTATGGAACGATATGGTATAATCGGGTGGCCGGTCGCGCATTCGGTCTCGCCGGCCATGCAGGAAGCCGGTTTCCGCGCCTTGGGCCGGGATGCTGTCTACGAACTCTATGAAACAGCGCCAGATGCTTTGGCAGACCGGTTTCAGCAGCTGCGGGCGGCTGGCTTGCGCGGCTGGAATGTGACTGTGCCGCATAAGGAGGCGGCAGTGCATCTCGTCGATGAGATCGACCCTGCTGCTGCCAAGGCCGGCAGCGTCAATACCGTGGTTGTGCGGAATGGGCGTCTGAGCGGCTATTCGACAGATGGCTATGGCCTAGCCACAGCGCTGACCGAGGCTTTTGCGCTGCCGCTTGTCGGCTCGCGTCAGTTGTATCTGGGCACGGGCGGCGCGGCGCGGGCAGCGGCTGTCTATGCAGCCCTGAATGGCGCTGTCGCCATTGTGTTGGTTAATCGGACGCTTGCCCGGGCAGAAGCCCTGGCTGCGACCATTCTGGCGGCAATGCCGGGGTTTCCGGTGCGCTGTCTCCCTTTGGCTGATACTGCCAGTGTGGCTGCGGCTCTGCGCCAGTGCGATGTCCTGATTCAATGCACGTCGCTGGGTCTGCGGCCGGATGATGGGCTGCCGCTGTCAGCGTCATTATTGCCGCGGGAGCTGGCTGTTTACGACATGATTTACGGCAGGACTCCATTCCTGCAGGCGGCGTCTGAACACGGCTGCCGCATTGCTGACGGCCGCGGCATGCTTCTGCACCAGGGCTGCCGCAGTTTTGAATTGTGGAGCGGACAGCCAGCGCCGGTAGCCGCCATGCGGGAAGCACTCAATAAGGCACTGCGACAGAGGAATTGAATTATATGTTGTCTTCGCCTCACTCACTGTCCATTAAAGTCCACTTCAGTCCACGTCCACTCTCCACTAATGTCCATTAATGTCCACAGTCCATCGTCTACTAACGTCAATTAAAGTCCACTAAAGTCCATTGTCCATTGTCCACTAACATGCCTTGCCCGAAGAGCTTTCGTCACTTCTCCGCTTCTGCTTCGGCTTTGGGCTGGAGTTTCCAGATCATCACTTCCCAGGGTTCCATGCCTGTTTCAACGCTGACCTTGCTTTTGACCAGGGCGGCTGGGACAGGGCGGGTGGCGCCCCATGGAATCAGGTCGAAATCGCGCTCAAAATAGCCGTCTAAATATGCTTGCGCACTAGCTCTGGCCATGGGCCAGGAGTTGACCAGGATCAGGTAGCCGTCGCCTTCTCTGCCTTTCCAGAATGCAGCCAGGTAGTTGCCATCGTCCGGACGTTGGAAGGTGATTGGTTCGGACGGCTTTTCGACCAGCTCCGTGAAGGCTCTGATTTCCCGGAACACCGGCGCTGCCACTTCGCCGAACCATTTCGGGTCGCCGCCGGTTCGGATGGCATGGTAGTAGGAGTAGGCGAACAGGCCGCACAAACCATAAGTCATGGGGCCATAGGTCATGTAGCGCATTTCCGCTGAGTTCGGGAAGCGCAGGGCTTGCAGGTTGTACTTCTTCGGGTCCAGTGTTTTGGCAAAGCTTTTGTAGCAGCACAGCTGCGGCACGAACATGACTGGCTTGCCCAGTTTTTTAGCGGACGCCGTGAACTTGGACACGACTTGAATCTGCGCCTCTGGAAAGCCCACGTCGCGAACCGGATAGATGTCAATCATCTGGATGTCGAGGACATTGCTGTATTTGTACCAGGTCTCGTCCCAGCAGTTGACGATGGCGACCTTGATGTCGGGCGCTTCTTCGTGCAGCATGTCGTAGAACGGCTTCAGAACCTCTGGCGTGATTTTTTTGGCCGGCTCGTCGTACAGATACCAGAAGCCCAGGGCCGGATGATCCTTGTAGCGCCGAACGACCTCGCGCATCTTTTCGAGGCCGCCTTCCTCGGTCACCAGCTTGCGGTTCAAGTTGAACATTACCTTCATGCCGTGCTTCTCAGCCTGGCTCATAATCCTTTCGTATCTTTCTTCGGACGTGACATACGATTGAATCATGTCAAAGCCGGCCGCCTTCAGAGTTTCCAGCTGCTGGTCGTCGTGCGGGTCAGAGGAATAGACCCCAATCGGAAAACGGCTGAAGGAAAAGAAATCGTCACCAGCCAAGGCAGGGGCAAGCGCGCAGAAAATGGCGAGGAGAAGACAAGTGGTTTGTGATTTCATGGCGTTCCTGGTGGGTTAGGGTGGAAGGGGTTATTTGAGGATGACATGAACAAACGGCAGCTGAGCAAGTGACTCGGCCGGTTGCAAACGCAGAATCGGAGCGCCGGCCTGGTCATGCTCGACCCGCACGACAGCGCCGACTAAAATGTCGTTGACGACTTCTGCCCGGCCATCCACCTTGCTGGTATAAACCAGGTCGCCGGGTTGGACAGTGTCAAACATAACTCCATCAAGCGCATCAACGACCAGCTCTGGCGGCGGCAGCAGGAGCTGCGGCCACGCCGCGTCCGCAGCAGAGGAAGGCTCTGGGCCGCGCAGAAGGCCAGTCAGGTTGCGCTTGGGTATCTGGCAGGCAAGGGCGAATTTCGGACTGGTAACTAAAGTGACGGACGAGGACGACGGCGCAGTGTCAGCAATCAGTCCGACTAGGCCGCGGTGAGTGGCGACGAGCTGTCCAGGACGAATGCCGTCATTATGGCCGCGGTTGATGATGATGTTGTCATAAAACGCCGCAAAGGGATCGCGTTGAACCAGTTCTGCGACGACGATGGTCAGATTTTCGTTTTTATAAGTCAGTCGCAAACGGTTGCGCAGGAGGTTGTTTTCGAGTGCGAGGCTCTCGTATTTGTCATCGATGGCGGCCAGTTGCAGTTTAGTCGCGGTCAGTTCAGCGCGGACAGCATCAATGTCGTCATTTTCCTGGTTGTGGCGCAGTCCTCCCCAGGCGGCTCTGGAGACGCGCAGGCTCAGCGCTGCCAGGCCGCTGGCTGGCGCCATGATCAGCTGAGTGATGCCGACCAGGCGGCGCGTCGGTCCGGGCGGCAGGCAAAACAGCACCGCCAGCAAAATGCCGCTGGTAGTCAATACGGTGAAATGGGATGACAAGCGCATGGTGCGAAGCCAGGAGCAGGTGGAGGGTAGGCATCGGCAAGAATACGGTTAATACCATAATGCCAAATCAACGAACGTCCACTGTCAAGCAGCCGTGAATGGGCACCAATTGATATTAGGGGCGAGGGGCGAGGGGCGAGGGGCGAGAACGAGCTTGGGCTACGCTGTCCGCCATGTCCACCATGTCCACTTCAGTCCACGTCCACTTACCACAAATGTCCACTTCTGTCCACAGTCCATCGTCTACTTGCGTCCACAAAAGTCCACTATAGTCCATTGTCCACTGTCCATTAAAGCGCTTTATCCGGGGCGCTTGGCGCCGCAGCTTGCCGGAAATCCAAGTATCAATCAGTCATCGATTACAAGTCCACTGTCCACTCCCCGCGTTTATTTTTCGGATAGTTGGGTTATATTATTTTTCCATTGTTTTTTTTGTTTGACTGTTTTATTTATTTCCATGTTATTGTAAGGAGTGTTTTTGATGTCGAATCAGGTTGTGTACAATTTCAATGCCGGTCCGGCTGTTCTTCCCAAGTCTGTGATGTTGAAGGCTCAGGAGGAGTTTGTCAACTACCGCGGCTGCGGTTATGGCATTGTCGAGGAAAGCCATCGGTCGCCGTTGTTCGAAGAGGTCATCCAGGCTGCCGAAGCCAACGTCCGCAAGCTGATGGGGATCAGTGACGACTACGAAGTGCTCTTTCTGCAAGGCGGCGCTAGCTTGCAATTCGCTATGGTTCCCATGAACCTGATGGTGCCAGGCCGTAAAATCGCGTTTTGCGACACTGGCGAATGGTCGCACAAGGCCATCAAGGAAGCGAAAATCCTGGGGGCGGACATTGATTTGGTCTATGACGGCTCCACCAATAAATTTTCCGCGATTGGCGATCCGTCGTCCTGGACCTTCCAGCAAGACGCCGCCTACGCTCACATTTGCAGCAACAACACGATTTACGGCACGGAATACCAGACTTATCCCGACACCGGCGCGGTGCCGCTGGTGGCTGACATGTCGAGCGACATCATGTCACGCGTCGTGGACGTCAGCCGCTTCGGGCTGATTTTTGCTGGCGCTCAGAAGAACATCGGCCCGGCTGGCGTGACCCTGGTCATCATCCGCCGCGACCTGGCCGAACGCTGCCCAGAGACGGTGCCGACCATGCTCCGCTACAGCACGCACATCAAGAGCAAATCCCTGTTCAACACGCCTTCGACGTTCTCGATTTACATGCTCCGGCTGGTGACTGACTGGATGTTGGAGCAGGGCGGCGTACCCACCGTCCAGAAGTTGAATGAGATCAAGGCAGCCCGCCTCTACGCCGCCATTGACCGTTCCGGATTCTACCGGGGCACCTGCGATGTCGCCTGCCGTTCCAAAATGAACGTCTGCTTCCGCATTGGCGCTGGTGACGATGACCTGGAAAAGAAGTTCGTGTCCGAAGCCAAGGCTGCTGGCCTGATCGGCTTGAAAGGCCA
>JAAZKI010000527.1 GCA_012799905.1 Lentisphaerota bacterium
GCGAGCCACTGGGTGAAATTGACGATTGCGGCTTTGCTCATGGCATACGCAGGCACTCTGCTGAGCGGCCGATAGCTGTTCATGGAGGCAAAGTTGATGATGGCGCCGCCGCCAGCTGCGGCCATTTGCGCACCAAAGAGTTGCGATGGAATCACCGTCCCCATCGTATTGGTTAAAAGGACGGATGAAAGCACGTCAGCGTCAAGTCCGAAAAAGCTTGTGCTATGCGCGGGGTTGGCGGGATCGCCTTCACCAGCCTCATAGGCAGTCTGGGTTGTCATGGCGCCAAGTTGGTTCCCGCCGGCGCCGTTGATAAGGAATCGACATGGCCCCCAGTCGCCACGCAAGGCCGCGGCCAGCGTGGTCATGGCCGAGACGTCGGTGACATCGCCCGGCGCGACCTTGCAGACACCACCGGCAGCGGTGATGACCTGGGCGACAGCAGCGAGTTTTTCCTCGCTGCGGCCGACGAGCGCTACGCGGGCGCCTTTTGCGGCTAGATGTTTGGCGATTTCCGAGCAAAGCGTTCCACCTGCGCCGGTGACAACCGCCACGGCGCCATTCAAGGTCGAGGTCATGGTATTCTCCATAGGACGTGTTAGGCCAACGGCAAAATTGCTTTTTCAGCGATGACGACAGGGGAGTCCCAAAGGGGCACATTATGGAAGATGGCGAGGTCATCCATTTGGCGGAATGCGCCGTCGGGCAATGCGTAAACCGCGCCGGAGATCAGTTCGCAGTAAACGGGCTCGCGGAATGGCACCCCGCGTACAACGATGGTGCCGGACTGGGGATCAGTGCTTTCAGAAGGAATCTCACTGCAATTCCATGCTACGACGAGCCCGCCGGTGCCATCATAGCGGCGACAGGCGTAGCAGTAACTCTTTTCGCCAATTAAAGCCGCTGCGGCGCCGCAGAGTGTTTCAAGTTGATTGTCGAAAATTGCAACCATGTGTTGGACAGCAAAATAGGCTGGTTTAGGCCCCAGCACGCGGTGTGTTTCATCGGCGCGCAGCAGTCCCTTGCGGTTGATTTCGCGGCCGATGTGGTTGAAGTCACAAATGGTGAATACGGCAGATTCATAGCCATGGCCGAGGTCGCCGAGGTAGCGTCGCAAGTTCCATTTGCACTGCGAGAGTTCGGTCCAGGGATACCCTGACAGCGCAAAGCGGTGGGTTGTTTCCGAGGGACAGCCACTTTCGCCTTGGCGGAGCTTGGCGCGAGCGCCGTATTTTTTAAGAATATCGTCAAGGAGTTCGGTTCGAGCGTAGCCCAAATCAGGGTTCCTAGTATAGCAATGGTATATAAACCACTCGAACCAGTCCAGGGCGCCCTCGTCAGCCAGTACTTTCAGGCAACGGTCAAAAAGCTGCGGCGCGGTCGAGGCCAAGGACAGGCCGGCGATGCGCGCGTCGGGAATAATCCGGCGAATGATGGCTGCGGTGCGGATATTAAAACGCGCAATGTCTTCGGGTGTGTGGTGTGGATTGATATCGGGCTCATTCCACATGGCCCAATCGCGAACGCGACCCCGAAAATGCCTGGCCATGGCTTCGACCCAGCGATCCCACGCTGCCAAAGCTTCTTCAGACGTGGGAAAGCCGCCGGCCAAATCAAAACCACCGCCGCCGGGGTAGATGGGATTGCCATAATCTGTTTCCAACAAGATGTTTAGGCCTCGCGACTTCGCGTCGTCGATAATGGTGTCCAGCCAGGCAAAATCATACACGCCGGGGACTTTTTCGCATTTGGCCCAGCCGCCCTGGAGGCGGATCGTCTTGATGCCAAGGGGCGCGATGTACTCTTTGTACTGCTGATAGTCAGCAA
>JAAZKI010000105.1 GCA_012799905.1 Lentisphaerota bacterium
ACCGCAAAGAGATGTATGATGGCCTCTGGAACGAAAAATATGACCTGGTCTTCATTTTCCTGGGGCACAATGACACCAGGACCACTACAGAAAGCGAACTCAAGGCGCCCGTGGTTCCCCCAGCGGCGCAGGACGCATCTTTTCGCAAGGTGGTGGCGCAAATCCGGCAACATAGCCAGGCGCCGATTGTCTTTATCTCCGGCGCCTCCATGGTCGAGGAAATCTGCCGCCGCAACTATGAAAAGGCTCTGTTGACGCGCCCCAATTCAGTCCTTTTCGGCCTGCCAGGGCATGTCGAGGCCTTTAATGATGTCTTGCAGAAGCTGGGCAAGGAATTGGGCATCGGTTATCTGGATGTCTATACTCCGATGAAGAATCATCCTGACAAGCCGTCGCTGTTCTATCCGACCGACGGCGTCCATCTGTCTACTGCCGGACATGCGTTTATCGCCGATGCAATCCTGGCGGCACTGGCGTCCGGAATCGGCCGTTAAGCCGCTTTCTCACCTTGCCGGCAGCGGCCGGACTGCACCTAATGTTAGACTGGAGAAGAATATGGAAATGACAATGTGGCGTCAACGGCTGGGTTTGGCGACCCTGCTGGTTTTGACGCTAAACTTGGTTTCAGCCGAGCCTTTGCCGCAGTCGCCTGAGCCATCGTCATCGCTGCAAGCGACGTTGGACGAGGTACGGGTTGCGCAGCTGTTTCCCGCAACTGCTGACTACGGCTGGCGTCGTTACGCCAATGCCTTGCCGTCGCTGCTTCGCCATGTCGCGGAGACGGCTAACATCAACGTGGTTCCTGAGCCGGTCGCCATCAGCGATTTTGCAGATGAACGGCTCTTGGAGTGTCCGTTTGTCTATGCCAATTTCGCCGACCGATCGGATTGGACGTTCAGTTCGGCTGAAGTCGAGCAGTTGCGTGGCTATCTGGACCGAGGCGGTTTTCTGTATATTGATGCCGGCATCACCGCGTCATTTCTCCGTGAACATCCTGAATTGGGGCAGCATCACAGCTACGCCGAATGGGACGCATGTCCGGAACTGAAGACGGCGTTCGCTGCGGTTTTTCCGGACGCAGAATTCCAGCCGCTGCGGCGCTCAGACCCGCTGTTCCGCGCCTTTTACCAGGGGCTTCCTGACACCTCGCTGCTGCCGGACACGGTGAGAAGTTACACTGAGCAGGAAAAATGGCCTGACGGCACGTATTCCGCCGTTGCTTTGCGTCGACAGGGTCGGATTGCCGTGCTGGCCACCCCGATTGTCGCCATGGGCTGGGGAAAGAACAGCCTTGGACAGTGGAATACGACCATCCGCTTTCGGGTTCTGGAAGGCACAGCCGGCCTGGGCGACTACTTGGCGACAGCGGCCTACAGCGGGCCGCGCTTTGAAGTGGTGCGGGAGGATGGCGGCAAAGACGTCATCTATTGTCAGGACGCAGCCATGCCGGCCTGGGCCAACGAACCCGGCGGTCAGTGGCGCGTATTCCGCTATTACGCCAGCCGGGAAATCAGCGATTTCGCGCATGTCTTCTATACGCGCCTGGGCACGAATATCCTAGTGTATGCCTTGACGCGCTGAACTGCGGTGCGTCTTTCGCCTCGGGCTAAAGCGTTTTAGTGGACAGTGGACAATGGACGTTAGTGGACTTTAGTGGACGCCTGTAGACGATGGACTGTGGACAGAAGTGGACATTAATGGAGAGTGGACTGTGGACAGAAGTGGACGTTAGTGGACGGCGGCTGCGGACGTAGTTCCTTCGACCCTCGCCTCTAACGAATTATGAATTATGAATTATGAATTATGAATTATGAATTATGAATTATGAAATGCGCATTCAGCATTCAGCATTCAGGCCCTCGCCTCTAATGTTTTTTCATGATGGCGTTAATTTTGAGGCGGAATCGCTGGGTTGCTTCGCGGCTGGTTTCCCTATACAACACATCCTAAAAAAAATCTGCGTCATCAGCGTAATCTGCGGATAAAACAACAGTTTCTTGCCTCTAATGTTTTTTCATGATGGCTTTGATTTTGAGGCTGAATCGCCGGGTTGCTTCGCGGACGGCTTCGGCGGCGGCGGCGTCTGGCAGGCGGCGGCTGTACCAGGTCGTGGCCGCTGCCTGCGCAATTATCCGGTAATCCTCACACAAGCCGATGCCCGCCAACGGGATAAAGTCAGCGCGCTCCAGGAGGTCAACCTGGGGCGGACGGTGGAAATGCGCCAGGTTCATCAGGTCATTGACCAGTTGCTGGCAGCAGGAGATTTCTGCTTCCGGCGGCATAGTCCCGGAGGCGATTTTTCTCCAGAGGCGGCGACAGCAGAAGCGTCGCCAGAGGACTTTGACCCAACTCCGGATTGCCCGGCGGGAGTTCCAAAGGCCGGCGGTGACGGCCAGGATGACGGCGCCAATTAGGTAATCGGCAATCGTCAGCCGATGCAGCCAGGCCAGGGAGGCCTTGATCGCTGAAATGGTGCGGTTATACAGCCCCAGTACTGAGGCCTTGGCTGAGGCGAGCATTTGGTTGAAGCTGTCGCTCAGGCGTTTCTTGATGACTTCGACGGCGGCTTTGGCGATCTGATTGAGGTCTGGCTCGGTGGTGTTATTGTCCAAGACGGCCTTAGTCATGATTTCATCGTATAGGGCTTCGGTACGGGAGATTTTCTTGTCGGCAGCAGCCGTCTCCTCTGTGCTTTTGGTTGATGCGTTTGTCTTTTCCTGGAGTTTTTTCTGGGTCGTCTTGACCGATACGTATCCTTGCGGGGGCTTGTAAGACAACTCCGGCGGCCGGTCGCCCCAGGTGTCGCCAAAGGGATCGAGGAAGGACTGGAGGATGTTCGGGCCATCTTGCAGTCGGAGGTCGCCTGGCGGGACGCCGTCATATGTGAGCCAGCCATAGGGCTCGATGAAAATCTGCGTCCAGGCATGGGCGTGGTATTCATAGACCTCGAAATAATTAGCCAGGACGTTGTATTTGCCGGGGGAATAGCCGGTGACCAGGCGTGAATGCAATCCAGCCAGGCGGGCCAGGATGACCAGTGCCTGGGCGTAATGCTGGCAATAGCCCTCACGGCTTTCAAAAAGGAAATAATCGACGACTTCGCGATCATCCGGAATCGGCGGCGTTTCCAGGTTGTATTTGAAGTTGCGGCGGAGGTAGTCGCGCAGGGCGTCGGCCTTGGCCATGGGTGTGTCAGCGTTCGCGGTCAGATCAAGGGCGAGTTGGCGCAGACGTGGCGTGATGACTTTTGGCGGCAGGCTGCGGCAGTTCCAGCCGAAGTTGCGCGGCGGCTCCTGCCAGGCCTTTGGTTCCAGGCGGAGGTCAGGGATAGGGACATACGATTGGACGCGGTAATGCCAGGGCGGTTCAGGGATGTTGCTGCTTTTGAGTATCAGGGAGACGGCGTCTGGCCGCTGCATGATGGCGCGGATGGGGTCTTCTGCCCGATTGCTCCGGTGGCGCAGGCCGGCTTGCTTGAGCTTATGGGCGTAGGGCAGGCGCAGGCCCAGGGGCTTTTCCAGGGAAATATTCTGGATGATTTCCATGCTGTCTTGCGGTTCGTAGGTGTCAAGGCTATTTTTGCCGGCCAGGAGGATGGGTGAGCGCGACCAGGTGTCGCCGTCGTAGGTGTCATAGATTTGCATGACCCAGTAGAGTTTGGCAGGCGAGTAGGCGCGGAAGACCAGGTCAGTGCCCATGGCAGCGCCGCCTCCGCCTCCGTCGCGGGCGCTCATGGTCTTCGGATCGTTGGTGGAGACGTGGAATTTAGAAGGCTTGTCTGTTAGAGCAGGATTGTTGTCGCCGTCGGTCTCATGCTTGGTTTTTCCTTGGGTGAGGATATACTTGGTCGGCTTGAACCAATCCCGCCACAATTCCGGGAATTCGAGGTCCTGCTCAGAATTGAAAGACACTGGCGCGATGCCGCGGGTGCGGAGCTTCTCGCGCAAAGGGAATTGCGCTAGGCAGACCATGACCAGAAGCACGACGACGGCGAAGTGGAAGATGCGGTATTCCCAGGCGGAGCGGGGCTTGGCCAGGGGCGTGGTCTGGCCGCCCGCAGTCAGCGCCAGCGTCCTGGTCTGGTATAGGATGGTGATGCTGACTGCGGCCGCCAACGAAAAAGCCGGGAAGTAGAAGGGCCGTCCTGGTGTGAGGCCGCCATAGCCGGCCAGGGCGATGCTGAGAATAGCCAGCAGTGAGTGTTCACGCAGCACGCCGCCGACCAACAGCGCGACACCGATGACGGCGGCGCATTCAAGCAAGGCTAAGTCGAGCGGATTGTCAGGCGCACGATGCTTGAACCAGGCGATGGCAACTGCGCCGATGCCGAGTTGAACCAGCTGCCGGAGCAGTTCCGGAAACCATTTTTTGGGAATCCGGGAAAGCAGCATGGCGATGGGCGCAGCGCCGAGGACGGCGAAGGTCAGGGGTGAATAGCCTTTTCCCCAAAGGGCGCAGAAGACCCCGGTCATATACAAGACCAGAAAGCTGGCTTGCAGTGACAAGGAAATCTCAATTTGGGAGTGGGCAGGGCGTTTAGGCATGGGGCTGAGCAGCGGTTGCAACGGGTCGGGCCAAAGTGTCTGGCGGCGCGGTGGGTCGGCGGAGGCCCGGCGATATGGTCAGGGCCTGGGCCAGGCTCATGTCCGGCGTGAGTTGAATGGGAGTGAGGATGGCTGAAGCCTGGTGAGGGGTGGAGGACGCGGCGTCGACGCGGCGGCCGCGCTTGGGCTGGGAAAAGGCTTTTTTGCTAGCGTAGTACCAGCGAACGTCCATACCCTGCTCGACCAGGGTTTCCAAGGCGGTGCGCAGGTGGAGGCTGTCAGCGCTGAGGCTGAGGCAGAACACGACCGTGTTGCCCGGAAGGGCGCGGCCGAGGTCTTCAAACACGGTGTGGAGGTGGACGTTGCCCGGGGTCAGGGTGGCCAGGGTGTACATCACCTGCGGGTGGGCTTGGCTGGCAGGCTTGGGCATGAACACGGTCGGCCAGGTGCCGCCAGCAGCAAAGGCGAACGAGCAGTATAAGCCGGAACAGTGGTAACTCAGGCTGGCAGCGGCGCGGATCAGGTATTCCAGGTTCGACCAGGAGCCGTCGCTGACCTGCTGCTCATGCGCATCCAGCAACACAGCGACGGACATGACCGCGTTGCGCTCGAATTCCTTGACCATGAATTTGCCGAATTTGGCGCTGCTGCGCCAGTGGATGTAGCGCATGCCGTCAGCGTGGTTGTATTCGCGTACGCCGAAGAAGTCCTGGCTGGTTCCTGCCGCGCTGATGGGGTCGCCTGTGGTCGCCTGGGTCGCTTCGTGCTGGTGTAGCAGGAGGTCGGAAACTGGCTCGATAGGCGGATAGATGATGACCGAGGCCGGCAGCTCTATGGTCGTCTCCCGATAGAACAGCCCGGCCGGGTCGCCGCCGCGCAAGGTGATGGCGTTGAGTTTGAAGTCACCGCGGCGGATGGCCAGGACAGGGCGGTCGAAAGACTGGCTGGAGCGACGCGAAATCGGCGGAATGAGCGCCCGATGCGGATTCTCCAGGGCAAAGGGAAGTTCTTCTTCCACGGCAATGGCCTGCCGACGTCGCCATTTGGGGTTTTCAATCGTCAGCGACAGGTTGATTATTTGTCCGGCTGTGGCCTGGTCTGCCGGACCGCGCTTGACCCGGAAGCCATGCAGGGAGAACAGTGCGCTGATTAGGCTGGCGATGGTCAAGCCGATTGCAGTCCAGGCAATAAGCAGGGCTATCAGGGTGTGGTTGACCATGGCGACCAGCAGCCAGATGATGCCGCTGAGAGCCAGCACCCATCCGCGTGTGGTTGGCCAGATGAAGCGCGCCATGTCAAAAAAACTCCTAATGCAACCTCAAGACGTGATGTCTTTCTCCCATTTTTCCATGGGCAGCTGAGCCAAGATGGCTTCGATGACGCTGACCGAAGACGGCCATTCCGAGCGCGCTTGCAACTTCAGGGGCATGCGGTGGGCGAGGACGCACGGCGCCAGGTCGCGGACATCGCGCGGCAGCACATGGTCGCGACCGTTGATGGCCGCCAAGGCCTGACTGGCGCGCATCAGGGCCAGCGAGGCGCGTGGGCTGCATCCGTAGCTGAAGGCCGGGTGCTGACGCGTCTCAGTGATGATCGTTACGATATAGTCGCGCACCAACTCGGACACATGCACAGAGCGGATCAGCGACTGGCAGTGGATGATGTCACTGCCTTCGGCCACGTGCGAAATTAAGTTGAGCGGGTTGACGGCCGCCTGGGTCTGGAGAATGTCCATTTCTATGTTCGGAAGCGGATAGCCCATATTGAGGCGCATCAGAAAACGATCCAGTTGCGCCTCCGGAAGCGGATAAGTGCCGTGGAAGTCAATCGGGTTCTGAGTCGCAATCACAAAAAAGGGCTTGCGCAGCACGTGCTGGTTGCCGTCAACCGTGATCATGGACTCGGCCATGCATTCAAGAAGGCTTGACTGCACTCGCGGGGTGCCGCGGTTGATTTCGTCAGCCAGCACAAGATTGGTGAAGACCGGGCCGGGCATGAAGACGAATCGGCGCTGGCTTTCGTCGTAGATGCTGATGCCGGTGACGTCGCTGGGCAGCATATCCGGCGTGAATTGGATGCGCTTGAAGTCGGTGTTGATGGAGCGAGCAAGGGCTTGGGCCAGTTTCGTCTTGCCGACCCCAGGCACGTCCTCCAGCAGCACATGGCCGTCGCTGAGCAGGGCGATCAGCACCTTGCGGATGACGTCGTCCTTGCCTTGGATGACGCGAGCCATGTTCGCTTCGATTTTGTTGATGGTGTTGCGAACGAAGTCAAGCTGGGTGCTCACCTGTTCGAAGCCGCTGCGCAGGTCAGTGTTGTCAGTGTCCGAGAGGTCGTCAGCATCAAAGATGAGCAGCACCTCGTCAATCTGGATTTGGTCCAGGTGGTTGAGTTTAGTCGGCGTGTAGACAGGGTGGGCGTTGACAAAGGTGCCGTTGCGGCTGTTGAGGTCTTCGATGGTGACGACATCGCCGTCGCGGTGCAGTCGGCAATGCTGCCGGGAAACGCCATTGTGATTAAGCGGCAAGGTGGCCTCAACGCAGCGGCCGATCAGGGATTCGCCTTGGGGAATGACGAATTCGCCGGTGACTTTGTAGTCTTCCTGGATGATGAGTTTTGGCATGGGATGAATTCCTGGTTGCCTGGAGTCGCCGAGCAAAGACCTTCAGTCTCGGTCAGTTTTATTTTTGCGGGCGCATTTGTGGGAAGAGGATGACATCTCGGATGGAGGGTGCGCCGGTGAGGAGCATGACCAGTCGGTCGATGCCCATGCCAAGGCCGCCGGTCGGCGGCATGCCGTGCTCCAGCGCGGTGAGGAAATCCTCGTCTATGCGGTTGACTTCGCCTTCCAGGTCATCGCGGCCGATGAGCTGGCTGTCGAAACGGGAGCGTTGCTCGATAGGGTCGTTGAGTTCGGAATAGCCGGGTGAAATTTCCTGACCGTTGATGACCAGTTCGTAGACGTCGACCAAGTCGTGATTGTCCTCGCAGCGTTTGGCCAGCGGCACTAAGTGAGCTGGCAGGCGGGTGACGAAGGTCGGCTGGATGAGAGTGGGTTCAATGGTTTTGTCGTAGATTTCGTGGGTGACGTCCAGGGCGCTCATGGTCTCTGGGATGTTCAGGTTGAGTGCGCGCGCCTTCGTCCGCATGGTGTCCAGGTCGAGGTCAAACCAGTCCGAACCCATGCGGTCGGTGATTAGTTCATGGTAGGGCGCCACTCGCCAAGGCCGCGTGAAGTCGAGGTCTTCGCCTTCCTCACGCTTGAACTGGAGGGTGCCGAAGACGTTCTGAGCGACGGTGCAGATGAGGTCTTCGATCAGGGCCATGACGCCGCAGCAGTCAGAATAGGCCTCATAGAGCTCCAGTACGGTGAATTCCGGATTGTGGCGGCGATCCATGCCCTCGTTGCGGAAATTACGGCCGATTTCATAGATTTTTTCAAAGCCGCCGACCAGGAGCCTCTTGAGATAGAGTTCGGTGGCGATGCGCAGGTACATGGTGCAGTTGAGGGCGTTGTAGTGGGTCTTGAAGGGTCGGGCGGCGGCGCCGCCGGCCAGAGGCTGCATCATCGGGGTTTCGACTTCCATGAAGCCTTTAGAGTCAAGATAGTTGCGAATCTCCTGGATGATGCGGCTGCGTTGCTGAAAGGTCTTGCGCACGTCCTGGTTGCTGATCAGGTCGAGATAGCGCTGGCGATAGCGCTGCTCCATGTCAGTGAGGCCGTGCCATTTTTCCGGCAGCGGACGCAGAGACTTGGCGAGCAGCTCAAAGCTGGTGGTGCGCAGGCTGACTTCACCAGTGCGAGTGACAAAGACAGTCCCCGCAGCCGTGATGATGTCGCCAATGTCCAAGTCCTTGAAGAAAAACTCGTAAGCTTCGTCGCCGATGACGTTTTTCTGAATGTAGAGCTGCATCTGGCCATCTTGGTCTTGGATATTGGCGAACATTGATTTACCCATGACGCGGCGGGCGATGATGCGGCCGGCGATTCGGGCAGCGACTTCCGTCTCAGCCGGGGCGTCCGCAAAGCGTTGTTTCGCTTCCAGGCAGGGGATGATGCCGTCAACACGCCGACCATACGGCCGGCCGCCGGCATCGGCAATTTTTTTCATTTTACGAAGACGTTGTTCGCGCATGTCGTCAGTTGGCATGGCATCGGTGTGGTCCGGCAGTTGTTCCTCGCTCATCGTGACTCCTGAAGGGATAGCATGGCGCTGCTAGCGGAAATTGCAGGCAGCGGTGAAAAAAACAGAACAGAAGTATATAATGTAGCTGTTCATGTCGCAGTTGGCGAATGAAACGAACGGCTTTTTCCGCTGTCTTGTCGCTATGTCGTTTGCATTTCGCCTTCGGAAAATTAAATTTTACAATTCAGTCGTCTGCTGCATGGACAGTTTGCGGGCGCCGTCACAATTTCTTTTTCTTGCGGAGGCCAACTTAGATGGAACCTTTGGCTCAAGCTTTGAACGACCGTATCACCGCCGCCAACCCCCACGTCTACGCCATGTTGTCAGACCTGGGCAAGCGGATTTATTTTCCCAGCAAGGGCATTTTGAGTCAGTCGGGCGAGGCCAAGAAACTGGCGAAGACATACAATGCGACGATTGGCACGGCGATGGAAGGCGGCAAGGCCATGCATCTGCCCTGCCTGATGCAGCAGTTGCCGGGAATTTCGCCGAATGACGCATTGCTGTATGCTCCGTCGCCAGGGCTTCCGGCGCTGCGCGAAGCCTGGCGTGATAAGATGCTGCGTGACAATCCTGGCTTGCAGGGAACGACCTTCAGTCTGCCGATAGTCACGACTGGGCTGTCGCACGGTCTGTCGCTGGCGGCTGACCTGTTGGTCGACGCCGGCGATCGGGTGCTCATGGCAGACATGAATTGGGATAACTACCACCTCAATTTCGTGGTTCGCAAAGGTGCAGAGACGTGCCTGTTTCCATTCTTCAAGGACGACGGCTTTGACGTCGAAGCCTTTGCCGACGCCTTGCAAAAATACAGCGTCGGCCGGGATAAACTGGTCGTGTTGTTGAATTTCCCCAACAATCCGAGCGGATATACGGTGACGGAGGCCGAGGGCGAGGCGATTGCAGCAGCCCTGTTGGCGACAGCTGAACGCGGGGTAAACCTGGTGGTGATTATTGACGACGCCTACTGCGGGCTGTTTTTTGATGATGACGTCATGCGCCAATCGCTGTTTGTCAAGCTGGGCGGCCACCATCCGCGGCTGCTGGCGGTGAGGGCCGACGCCGCGACCAAGGAAGTCTTTGTTTGGGGATTGCGGGTTGGCTTTGTCAGCATGGCGGTCGGCGGCGGGACGGACGATATGTACGCGGCTCTTAATGAGAAGCTGGCCGGCTTGATCCGGAGCGTGGTCAGCAATGCCTCGGCGCTGTCGCAGAAGCTCGTCCTTGACGCTTTGCGTTCGCCGTCGTTCATTGCCGAGCACGCCGCCAAGGTGGAGGTGATGAAGGCCAGGGCCTTGCGGGTGCGTGAAGTGCTGCGCAATCCGGCCTATGCTGAGGCGTGGACGGCCTATCCGTTCAACAGTGGCTATTTTATGTGCCTGCGCATTAATCAAATCAATACAGAAACCTTGAGGCGGCATCTGCTGGAAAAATACGGCGTCGGCACTATCTCCATCACGGCGACAGATTTGCGAATCGCCTTCAGCTGCCTGGAAGTCGAACAGATTCAAGACCTGTTCGACATCATCCTCAAAGCCTGGAAAGACCTGGCGAAGTAAGCAGCCTGCGGTATTGTAGTCCAGGCCGTACGTAGCCCCTCCATCCGAAAAGGATTTTTCTCAAAACGGCGTTTATGTGTCACCCCTGGCGGGGCTCAAAATTATTATACGCCTGACCCAGGGCTTCGCTACGCTCACCCTGGGCTTTTATGTTGCTGGCCCTTTGGGCCGCCAGGCTTTATGACAATCAGCGTCCATAACGTTCACAGCCGCGAAGCGG
>JAAZKI010000446.1 GCA_012799905.1 Lentisphaerota bacterium
CGCGAATCCGCATGCAATCCTATCCCGACGAACAACAACCATATACAAAAATTTCCGTATATTCCGTGTATTCAGTGGTTACAACAACAACCCAAAAAACAAAAATTTCGTGTCCTTTCGTGTTTTTCGTGGTTTAAAAAAATAGATTATGGACGGATAGTCCACTCTAAGACTTTCGCTTGCAATCGTCAACTCGGGCAATAGGTTATCAAGAACGACGGCCAGACTATCGTAGTCAGCCGGAAATAACCGATGCCGGAGACCTCATCACATGCGAAAAAAAATCTTGTTTGTCGCTGCCAGCGCTGTGTTGGCGGCATGGTCAGCCCAGGCAGCCAGCGGAAGGCTGATTCAAAGCTGGGAAAACGAAAGCAAGCTGGAAGACGACGTGATAGCGCTTTGGCAATTCACTGCCGGCGCTGAAGGCCAGAACAGCCGGCCCGGTGGCAATCCGGCTAAAACCGCCCCGAACGGAAAATTCGTAGCGGAGGGCAAATTCGGCGGTGGCCTCGGCTGCGCCGGGGTCACGACGCCGGAATCCGCCACTGGCGCCATCGTCGTCAATCATCCGGTTCTCAGCCCGCCGGGCGCCTTCTCGGTCGACCTGTGGGCCAAGATTGAGGCGCATGGCGAACCCGGCACGCGGGCTTTTCTCATCGACAACAAGTGCTACTACTATGTCAGCGACCGTCCTCGCGCGAACCACGGCTTCATGTTCTTCTTGCAGCGTCCGAAAAGCCAGAGCGCCGGCGTCGTGACCATGACCGTCGGCCTCGGCTTTGGCAGCGATTCCGTCTTCGCCTCCTCTGGCACGGTGACCATGCCGGCCGGGGTCTGGCATCACTTGGCGTTCACCTATGACGGCGCTGGCACAGTGAAGATATATTTCAATTGCGAGAAAGTCGGCGAAAACAGCTTTCCCGACCGCGGGCCGATTGCGCCCAGCACCCGCAACCTGTCGCTCGGCGAACGCGCCGGCAGCACCTACCAGGGCTTTGCCGGCGTTCTTGACGATGTCTGCCTCCGGCGCGGCGTCCGTACCTACCACACCGGCAATATCGACTGCCTGATGAAGTCCAAACGAAGCGTTTTCTATCGTCATGAGAAAATCGCCCCCGCGCAACTAGCTTTGCTCAATAACACCGGCCAAGACTTGCACAAGCCGAACCTGACCTTCGACTTGCAAGGCCAGAGCAAAGCCATTGCCATGCCTGAAACCTGGAAGCTGGACGAGGAAATCACCGCCGCCTTCCAGCTTGACACCAGCCTGCGCGCTGGCGACTACCCGCTCCGCTACCGCCTGTGCGCCACCGTCGCCGGGCAAAACGCCGAGTTCACCGGCGAGGTGCCGTTCACCATCCTCAACCGCAAACCGCCGGCCATGCCGGTCGTCATGCGTTCCAGCTTTGACGACCCGGAAGCTATGTTAGCCATAGGCTTCACCCACGCCAATTTCGGCCTCGGCGGCGATTCCCAGGCATGGCAAGCCAAGAAGCCCGTTGACTACGCCAACACTCCATCCGGCCAAAAAATCATCGAACGCCTGGAACGCTGGCAGCGCATCGGCCTGAATGCCTGCCATTACGCCGGCGCCGGAAGATACATGCGCTACAACAAGGACATCCGATACAAACGCCTTGACCGCGATGGCAACCTCGTGCCCAGACACAGCGACAACGCCAATGTCGCCCATCCCGACATCCAGCAGCTCGGCTATGACTCCGGCGCCAGCGTCTCGCTCTCCTTTGGCGACTTCCCCCATTTTGACGCCGCCCTCATCCATTCCGAAGTCCGCGACAGCACTGACCTCTCTTTCCAAGATTACGACGTGGCCAGCGCCGAACAATTCCTGGGCGGAAAAATCCCTCCTGAGGCGGTCAAGAAAAATGGCGTCAACTATACGACGATCAAAGACTTCCCGGCCAACCGCGTCATCCCGGACGACTATCCGCTGCTGCGCTACTACACCTGGTTCTGGAAGGACGGCGACGGCTGGAATCCGCTCAACACGCAAATCCATCGCGGCCTGAAATCGACCGGCAAGAAAGTCTGGACCTTCTTCGACCCGGCCGCGCGCGTCCCGAGCATCTGGGGCAGCGGCGGCCAACTCGACTTCATCTCCCAATGGACCTATACCTACCCAGACCCAATCAAAATCGGCCAGGCCACTGATGAGCTGTTCGCCATGGCCGATGGCTGCCCAGGCCAGAGTGTAATGAAAATGACCCAGGTGATCTGGAAACGAACCCAGACCGCACCAGCACTGCCAAAAAATCCAGACGACTGGACAGCCTGGGAACGCGAATTCCCGGAAGTGAAGTACTACACCATCGCTCCGGACAACTTGAGCGAAGCGCTGTGGAGCAAGTTGTCGCGCCCCATCAAAGGCATCATGTACCACGGCTGGGGATCGCTCGTCACCCTCCCCAATGGCGAATACGGCGCCTACTTCATGACCAATCCGGAGACAGCGCCGCGCCTGCAACAACTCCTCGCTGACGTCGTCAAGCCGCTCGGGCCGACCCTCCTCGAAGTGCCGGACATCCCGGCCGACATCGCCATCCTGCAAAGTTTCTCCTCCCAAATCTTCGCTGGCCGGGGAACCTTCGGCTGGAGCGGCGCCTGGGAAGCCGACGTCCACCTCATCCTGCAATGGGCCGGCTATCAGCCCCGCATCATCTTTGATGAAACCGTCCGCCGCGACGGACTCGACCAATACAAAATCCTCGTCCTGCCAGCCTGTGACGTGCTGACCCAATCCGTTGTCGACGCTATCAAGAAGTTCCAGGCGCGCGGCGGCATCGTCATCGCTGACCAGAACGTTTGCCCCGCTATCCTGGCTGACATCTTCCTACCAGTCATAAAACGGGCCAGCAACGCGGCTGAGGCCAAAGCCACCCTGCAAGCGGAATCTCGCCGTCTCCGGCGCGAGTTGCAAGGCATCTACGCAGCCCGGGCGGGTTCCTCTGACCTTGACGTCGTGACCAGACTGCGCCGCTTTGGCTCGACTGATTACCTGTTCGCCATCAATGACAAACGCGAATTCGGCGACTACGTCGGCCATCACCGCCTGGTCATGGAAAAAGGCCTGCCCAACCAAGCGACTCTGACCATCGACCGCCCCGGATACGTCTATGACCTGGTCCAACACCAAGCCGTGCCCAGTCGCTTTGCCAATGGCGCCTTGAGTTTCGAGGCCAGCTTCGGCCCCGGCGAAGGACGACTTTTCCTGGTTTCCAAAACCGCCCTGGACAAATTCCGGCTGAAGCTGCCCGCCAAGGTCAGCCGTGGCCAAGACCTGCCGATGACCGTGACCATTTCCGACCGCTGGGGTCGCCCGGCTGATGCCGCCATCCCGGTTGAAGTGAGAATCACCGATGCTGACGGCAAACCCGGCGAATTCTCCGGCTACTACACAGCCAAACACGGCAAGCTCGACTTGACCCTCCAACCAGCCGCCAATGACGCCCCTGGCGCATGGAATGTCACCGTCACTAACCTAGCAACCGGACAGCGCCTCACTCAAAGCTGCCACGTGCAATGACCGCAGGCCGCAAAACCGCTCACAACCGCCCGGCAACCCTTTTCCATACAAATTAAGGATTCCTCCCATGACCATGAAACATTTTGCCGGCCTCTTTGCCGGGACGATATGCCTGACCATCATCCTCGCTACCGGCTGCGCCAGTCCCAGACAGACCGACAACGCGGATGCTCGGCGCCAGCTGGCTCTCAACCTGGCTAAACAAAACACAGCCAAAGCCGTCCCTGCCCTGACCACTCTGCTCCAGGACGACAACGTCATGGTTCGCCGCGCCGCTGTCCGCAGCCTGGCCGCCCATGGCGAGGCAGGCAAAGACGTCCTGCACCAGGCACTGCGCGAAAACTCCGACGAGCAGACGCGCCGCATGGCCCTGCAAATTCTCTGCGAAAATCGCCGGCCGGATGACTGCCTGGATATCCTGGAAACCGCGCTGACTGACCAACCCCTGCCAGTGCGCATCTATGCCGCCGCCCTACTCGCCTCAGAACGGCCAGCCATAGGACGACGCCAGCAACTCCTTCAGAAAGCCTCGCGTGACGAGGACCTGGCCGTCCGCTCGCTCGTCATGCGCGCCACCTGGCCATTCCATTGCGACACTGTCCGGCTGCGCGACCGCGCAGATTGGGACTATGACGTCGTCGTCAAAGAAAGACATCCCCTGCCAGAAGCCGGCTGGAAAATCGCCATTGACAACGATGTCCAAGGCCACACCCGAAACTGGTTCAAGCCTGACTTCGATGACAGCGCCTGGACTGACATCAAAATCGCAAAAGCCTGGGAGCCCCAAGGCATCAACCACGACGGCTTCGCCTGGTACCGCGGAACCTTCAAGGCTCCTGCCAAGCCAGCCCGCTTCAATGCTGCTGAACTCCATTTCGGGGGCGTCGATGAATGCGCCTGGGTATGGCTCAACGGCGTCTACATCGGCGACCACGACCTGGGTCCGGAGGGTTGGAACGTGCCATTCTCCCTTGATGTCACTAAAATCCTGAAATGGGGCGAAGACAACCAGCTGACCGTCCGCGTCCATGATTCCACCATGGCCGGCGGCATCTGGAAACCCATCACCCTCGAAATCCTGGAATAAACGCCCCTCAAGCAACGGCATCTTGTCGAATAATTAGGACAGTGGACGTGGACTCAAGTGGACTTTAAATGGACAGTGGAGCGTAGACACGTGTTTTTCGTGAGCTTTCGCATGCAGGCAGCAAAAGGTGATTATCAACGATTGACCTATTACCGCCGCATGTAATCGGTCACCGATTGATAACGACGCCGCATGATAAACTCAACGCCTGTCAACTTGCGATTTCTTTTCCTGGAACTATATTGTATAGACGTTTCCTTTCCTGACAATTGTCAACGTCAGTGGAGGTTGCAGCTCGCCGCTTCGCCGGCCGCCAGGCCGGCTTGTTTTATTCCCCCCATAATTTTCCCCCTACGTAATTCCCGTAACGCAGACCCAAGGAGATGA
>JAAZKI010000404.1 GCA_012799905.1 Lentisphaerota bacterium
ACAACCTTACACAAAAATTTCCGTATATTCCGTGTGTTCAGTGGTTACAACAACAACCCAAAAAACAAAAATTTCGTGTCCTTTCGTGTTTTTCGTGGTTAAAAAAAATAGGTTGTGGACGGATAGTCCACCCTAAGCTTTTTCGTGCCTTTCGTGGTTAAAAACAATTTTGGACACCCACCACTACGTAATCGCTCTAACCCCTTCTGCCCTTATGTCATTCTACATCGGTCTCGACTTAGGCACCAGCGCCATCAAGGGCGTCCTCCTAGCAGATGACGCCACCGTGCTCGCCACCGGCAAACGCGCCGTCGTCTTTCAGCATCCGGCTCCAAATCAGGTGGAAATCGATCCGGAGCAGCACTGGCGCGATGTCTATGGGCTAATTCAAGAGCTGGCGGCTCAAAGTCCAACGCCAGTGGCTGCCCTTGCCATGGCTGCCGCGGCCGGCAATGCCATGACTTGGGAAAACGACGGCACACCGCGGTCGACCATCATCAGCTGGCTGGACCAGCGCAGTGACTGGATGCCGCCGGAGCCGGAAAAAGTCCTGGACATCGTCGGCTGGCCAGCCCTTCCCAGCTTCCCGCTGGCGCAGCTGCACTGGCTCCGAGTCAACCGCCCAGAGCTTCTTGACGGCGCCCAAATTGGCATGAACAACGACTATCTTGCCTTTCGCCTGTGCGGTCAGCGCGGCCTGGACTATTCCTGCGCCACTCCTTTCTACCTGCAAAACCAGGTGACGCGGTCGTATCACCAGCCTTTCCTGGATTTGCTCGGCATCCATTCCGACCAGCTTCCGCCCTTGCTGCCGAGCGGCGCGGTCATCGGCACGCTCCGTCCAGAGCTGGTCAGTCCCGGGCTGACCACGGCCACTCGAATCATCGCCGGCTCCTTTGACCACCCGTCCGCCGCCCGGGCGCTCGGAGTTGTCGAGCCTGGTGACATGCTCCTTTCCTGCGGCACGTCCTGGGTCGGTTTTTATCCGACGCCAACGCGCCAAGTCATCCGCGGCGAATTGACCGATCCTTTCCTCAGCACAGCAGGCGGCCCCTGGGGCATGATGTTCTCCATTGCCAAAATCGGCCTTGACATCGAGGCCTGGATTCGGGCAAACTTTGGCGATGGCGCTGACCGCTACCGCGACTTCAACGCCGCCGCCCTGCAAGGCGACACTCCAGCTCGCCGTTACATGCAATCAATCATCACCCGCTTCCAGACCAGGCTTGGCGACCGCCGGCCGCGTCGGCTGGCCATGGCCGGCGGCCCGGCTGAAGGAGAGGCTTGGCCTGTCCTGACGCACGAAATCCTCGGCATTCCCATTGAGATTGCGCCCTATCATCAACATGCCGGCGCTGTCGGCGCAGCTCTCATCGCCGGCGCCAAACTACCCTCACGCTGAACCAAGGCCCTTCACCATGCCCCAGCAACTGCGCATGATTTTCGACTGTGCGGTCACAACCCTCCCTGCCCTCACACCGCCAGCAGGATTCCGTGTCCGCGCCATGCAGCCCGGCGAGGAAGAAGCCTATTTGCAACTGCGCCTCGACGGCGGCTTCGCCTCCTCCAACTGGAACCGCGATAACCTCAATAAACTCCTGGCCAAAGCCCTGCCTGACGGTCTGTTTCTCGCTGTTGACGAAGCCACTGGGACGCTGGCAGCCTCTGCTGCCGCTGAACGGTCTGACTATGAAGACCATCCTGAGCTCGGCTGCCTCGGCTGGGTGATGGCTTCTGAAGTCTATCGCGGCCGACAGCTCGGCAAGGCCGTCTCCGTTGCTGCCATGCACCACCTGGCCCAGCACGGCTATCAAAGATTCGCCCTCAAGACTGACGACTGGCGGCTGCCAGCCGTCAATATGTACCTGAAATTAGGCTGGAAGCCCTGGCTGTTTGACGATGACATGCCAGGGCGCTGGCAGGCGCTCTGTCAGACACTTCAGATCGACGAACGCCACCTTATCACGTTCAACCGAGACCTGCAACCATGTCATTCCTGACTACGAACGACGCTGACATCTATCGCGAAGAACTCAATCCCAGGCTGCCACGCCGGATTTTTGACGCACACGTCCACATCTTTGAACGCAATGCCTTCCCGGCCGACTTCGCCTTCCCGCCGAAAAACTGCTATCAGCGCTTCGGCGGCGCATTCTCGTTGTTGCAATGGCGCGACCTGGTCGCTGAATTGCTGCCGGAACAGCAAGTCTCCCTCAACTGCTTCGGCACCCCGCACGCCCAAGCCAGGCGCGATGTCGCGCCGCCGGCGGACAATGTCACCGTCTTTGCCATGACCCTGCTTTCCCCCGCCGATTCCACCGAAGTGGTGCAACAGCGGATTACCGACGGACGCCTGATCGGCTGCAAGCCTTACGTGAACTATGCCGCAGCGCACACCGGCAAAAAACCAGGCGACGTCGAAATCCTGGACATGTTCTCAGATGGACAGCTGGAGTTAATCGACCGCCTGGGCCTGGCTGTGACCCTGCATATTCCTCGGCCTGGACGTCTGGCAGACCCGGTCAATCAGCGGCAAATGGTCGAACTCTGTCAACGTTGCCCAAGCGCCACCTTTATCTTCGCCCACATCGGCCGAGCCTATTTCCTCCGCAATGTCATCGGCCAGCTCGACCGCTTGGCTGAATGTCCCAACGCCTGGTTGGACACCGCCATGGTCAACCACCAAGAAGTCCTGAAATACACCTTTGACCATTTTCCGACTGAACGCATTCTGTTCGGCTCCGACGCGCCGATTGCTTTCCTGCGCGGAAAATCTATTGAAGTCAACCACCAGTACGCATATCTCATGGCTGAAGACGTCCGCATCGGCACTGCTATCTACGACTCTGAACACGCGATTGAATTCACCACCTTCTTCTACGAACAGCTGCGCGCCCTGCTTCACACTGCCCCGCCGCAGCGCCTGGACGACATCTTCTTCAACAACGCCAACAACCTGTTTTCTCGCCTGGCGGCATCGCTCGCCGCTGGTTGACGCCCACCCCCAACCCGCAAGGAAATCCCATGACCAGCGCATTAAGAATCGGCGTTTTCGGCGCCCGTCGAGGCGTGAGTCTCGCCTTTGGCGCCCGGGCCAACGGCATGAAAATCACGGCCCTTTGTGACCAGAACGAAGACCTCCTCCGGCATGCCAACAAGCGCCTGGGCGGTACTTGCCAGATGTTCACGGATTACAGCAAGATGCTGGAAGCCGACATTGACGCTGTGTTCCTGGCCAATTATGCCACCGAACACGTCTGGGCGGCGGTCGAAGCCCTTGCTGCTGACAAGCACGTCATGAGCGAATGTATGGCTTGCTTCACCCTTGCGGAGGCTGTCCAGCTCGTCGAAGCCGTCGAAAAAAGCGACAAAATCTACATGCTGGCGGAGAACTATCCGTTCTTTGCCCAGAACCAGGAGATGAAACGGCTCTTCGACTCTGGCAAATACGGCAAATTCGTCTATGGCGAATGCGAGTACGTCCACCCGATACCTCCCAAGGAGATGGTGACTCTCTATAGCGGCCTGGACCACTGGCGCTCCTGGCTGCCGGCAACGTACTACTGCACGCATTCGATGGGGCCGATCATGTACATCACCGGAACCCGGCCGACAACCGTCAACGGCTTTGTCTTCCCCCATGATTACGACGACCCGCTGATGACCAATTCACTCCGTCAGGGCGACTCTGGCTCTATGCTGGTCTGCAAGATGGACAATGAAAGCGTTGTCAAGCTGCTTCCCTGGAACAATCTGCGCGACCACGGCCAGCGCTGCCGCATCTGCTGCAACCGCGGCACCATGGAATACACCCAGGGCGACGCGCGTCTGCGCCTGCATACAGAGCCGTTCGACTTCCCGGACGAACCGCGCAACAACGAATGGTATCAGCCGAATTTCCCGCTTGAACACCGCGAAGCGCTGCGTCACGGCCACGGCGGCGGCGATTATTTCACCAGCTTCTATTTTGCCCAGGCCATTCGCACCGGCGTCCAGCCATTCCTGGATGTTTACCGCGCCGTTGACATGACCATCGTCGGCATTCTCGGCTATCGGTCTGCACTTGAAAACAGCACCACTTTCACTGTCCCCGATTTCCGCCAACGCGAAATCCGCGACCAATACCGTCACGATGACTGGAATCCGAATCCGCGCCTGCACCGCCCAGGAATGCCCTTGCCCAGCGTCCGCGGCAAAATCACCCCGTCCGCCGCTGCTATAGAATTGTTCACCACCGAACGCGCTGCCTTTGACCAAAAAATCCGGGAGGAAAGCAAATGAAAATCGGTCTCCTGCCCCTTTACATCAAACTCTATGAAGATGTGTCGCCATCGCGTCACGACAGCATGCAGGCTAACGCCGTCCGCATTGCTGACCTCCTCCGCCAGCGTGGGGTGAATGTCGTCCGCGCCCCGATTTGCTGTCTGCGGCCTGATTTTGCGGCGGCGGTGCAGAGGTTTGAAGACGAACAGGTCGATGCTATTGTCACCCTCCACCTGGCCTATTCGCCGTCCTTGGAATCAGCCGATGTCTTGGCCG
>JAAZKI010000315.1 GCA_012799905.1 Lentisphaerota bacterium
AAAGGCGAGGGGCGAGGGGCGAGGGGCGAGGGGCGAGGGGCGAGGGGCGAGGGGCGAGGGGCGAGGGGCGAGTTCCGGCACTGAAGTGCCGGCACTGGACGGAGACACGCATACAGGCTTGAGCTACATACGCCGTTTTCTTTACACAAACAACTACACCATGGTTACAGCTTCATGACGAAATTTTACTCTCTCACTGTTGGTTTATTGTCGGTCAACTGCTATCTCGCTTGGTCGGAAGACAGCAGCGAGGCCTATATCATCGATCCTGGCAGCGAAGCGGCTGGCATCGCCTCGGCTATCGCTGTCCGCAAACTTATTCCACGCGGCATTCTGCTCACGCATGGTCACGTCGACCACATTGGCGCTGTGCCGGAGCTGGCACAGCAGTTTGACATCCCGGTCTGGATTCATCCGGCTGACCGCGGATTGTATGCCAGTCCGGACAACGCCATCAATCCCTGGATTCCAGCGGTTAAAGGCCTCCCACCCAGCGCGGACGCCCCGCCGGCAGCCGCTGGCATTGAGATGAAAGTGATTCATACTCCGGGACATACGCCCGGCGGCGTCTGCTACTATTTCCCAACCGGCGGCGTTCTGCTCAGCGGCGACACGCTGTTTCGAGGAACCATTGGGAGGACGGATTTTCCCGGCGGCGACTATGACACCCTGATCAGCTCAATCAAAAACAACCTGCTGACGCTTCCACCTGAGACCAAGGTCTGCGCCGGCCATGAGCAGAGCACGACCATCGCCCGTGAGCGCGACAACCCGCTGTTCCGTTGAAAAACGCCACAGGCCGCGCAGCTTCTGCTAGCCCACAAAAACAGCGGCCCGGAACAACACATGGCGTTCCGGGCCGCTGGGGTGGGTTAATCTTGAGACCTCATTCTGTCTCTGGTCAGAATTATTTTCAGCCGGCTCTGCGCACCAGGCCTTCCACCAGTTCAGTCTTTGACTCTACCTCCAAGCGCTTGTAGAACTCTGTCAGCGCTTCCATTTCCTTCTGGCGCTGGAGATAGTTGCGCACATTTCCAGCCAATTCGCGGGTTTCCTCATCATCCGGCACGACGCGTTCCTGGAGGTAGACCAGGACATAGCCGCCGTACGTCTTCTGGGGCGGCAGGATGCTCAGCAACGGCGCCTTGGCCAAAGCCGACATAAACGCCTCCTGGTCACGGACGTTGAAATCCGTCATCTCGCGGCTTTTCATCCGGCTGTACGGCTTGGCCGGCTTAAACACGATTTCCCCGGCCGCCTTGGCCAAGTCGGGCTCGGTCTTCAGGGCCTCGTTGATACGGTCTGCGGCGGCTTTCGCTTCGCTTTCGGCGATGCCCATCGCCAAATGCCGCTTGTAGACATTCTTCAACGTCGCCATAACGCCCGGGTCATCGGCCGGCGAAGTCAAGCTGGGCGGCAGGACTTCCAGCAGGCAAGCGACGTGCGAGCCTTCCGTGCCGCGGACCGGATGCGTGAACGGGTCTTCCTTCTTGGCGCCGAAAACCTGGGTCATCACCTCGCGTTCACGAGCCAGCCCAGTGGCGGCATAGTTGTGCTGGACGACTTTGTCAAGCTGGCTCACCTCCAGCTCGGCATTGCCTTCAGTCATGGAGTTGAAAATCGCGGCCGGGTCTGCCTTCGCATCCTTATCCAAGGCATCGGCCCAGGCGGTCAGCATATTTTCGGACAATTCAAGGGCGGCTTCATACGCCAGATCAGCGGCCTTTTCCCGCTGCAGAATCGGCGTCAATTCCTCCCGTACCTGCTCCAAGTCGCGGCCCGGCTTCTTCTCCAGCAACTTCGCCAAGACAAAGGACGTCGGCGTTTCAATCACCTTGCTGATTTGGTTGAGTTCGAGGGCGCCGTAGGCCGCCGCCAATTCATCGTCAAGCTCAGCCAGGTTCTGGAAGCCGCTGTCGCCGCCCTTAGCCTTGCTGGCCTCGTCTTCCGAGTACTCTTTCACCAAATCTTCGAACAGCGCACCCTCGCGCAGTTTGGCCGCAGCCTCTTCAATCCTGGCCTTCTTAGCGGCTTTCTCCTCGGCGCTGAGTTCGACCGGGGTGTTGACGACAATTTGGGCGACGCGCACTTCGACCTTCTGGTATTCGTCCTTGCGCGCCTCATAGCCCTCTGCGATGTCGTTTTCGGTCAGAACGACCTTGTCCAGGAATGTCTCTGTCTTAAAGGTCGCAGCGCGGAACGAACGTCTTTCCGCCTTGAAGAAGGGCATGACCAGCTCTCGCAGCCCGTCGCGATATTCCGTCGCTTGCCGATTGCGTTCTTCTTCATCAAGGGCGCTATTGCTGGCCAGGGTGGCGTTAAACTCGTCCGCCAGGTCCCATACGGTCTTCACCATCGGCACCTTGTCCTTGAAAATACCGATTTTCTCATCATAGAAGGCCATGGCGCGCTCTGTCAGCAGCGCTTCAGCGATTTTTTCGCGGGCCTCTTCATTCAATTCAGCGGGCTGGATGCCGGGCTGCAAGTCAGTGAGGCAGGCGACATAGTACATCCGGCCCCCCATGATAGCGGGAGTGATGGCGCCGACCTGGTTCAGGGAGCGAATCGCATTGGCCAGAACCAAATGCCGTCCTTCCATGCCTGGCAGCTGGTCGCCGACGCTGAACAGCCCAGTGGTGCTGACAGTGGCCTTGGCCCCTTCCGCGACTTCTTTGAATTTAGCGATGCGGGCGTCGCCCTCCAGCCCGGTCAACGCCGCAGTCAGAGCCGCAGCCAAGTCGTTCGCCTGCTTTTTCGCCTGCTCGGAAATCTTGCGGTTGCGCAAGGAACCAGCGATTTGGGTTTTGACTTCTTCCAGGGTCTTGTCCTTGTAAAGGCGATCCTTCATGGTCTCATACTGACGGGTGATCTCCTCCTCGGTCGGCTCAATCAAGGCCTTCATCGCCGGATCAGTCGTCGCCGCAGCCCGCAAATCATCCATTGACAAGGCCGCCACCGTGGCCGCACGCTGCTTTTCCCAGGTGATCTCGGCCTTACGGGTCGCAAAAAACTGCTGAATGTCCTCTTCCGAGGGTTGCGCCGCCTTGGTCGTATCCTGGTTGAATTCGGCAAATTGCAGCGTGTACACTTCCAGCCAGGGATTGACGTCAGCTTCGTCAACCTTGATGCCTTCAGTGACCTGTTCTTCCAAGCGCTTGATGATTATATTTTCTTTGACGATATTATCGAAGTCGCTCGCAGTCAAGCCGGAACGAGCCAGGAAATTGGTCTTGAAAAGCCCGAATGTCTCGCGGGAGAAATTGCCGTCCTTGTCAACAAAATAGGGCATCTCGTGAATAGCCGCCACGATTTCGCTGGTGGTGACCTTGGCCAGACCGCGCTTCTTGGCCTCATGTATGGCACGCATCCGGCGCAGCGTCTCATGGACCAGGGCCTCCTGGCTGGACTCCTGGGACAAAAAGCGGTTGTAAAGCAAAAAAGCGCCCAAGTCAGCCGCGCGCATCTTCTTGGCGAACTCCTTTGTCTTCAGTTTCTTGCCATACATCTTGCCGATGGTGTTACCGCCCCTGTGGCCGCCGAACATATCGCCCGGCGTCACGAAGACGACGAACATGAGGCTGATGATGATGCCTAGGGCGATATAGGTCTTCCGACCATGCTTCTCAAAATAGCGGTTGAAACGCGAAATGATCATGTGCTGACTGGGCCTTTCCTGCTCAGATTATGTTAAAATCGACTATGATTTCTTCTCGCTGCGGTCGCTTCTGTCGACATCATCATTGCCGCCGAACCGTCGCTCTCCCTTGGCGCAACGGCGGTTTCAGCCCTGGACTGCTGCGCGAATGGCGCTGATGCCGGCGGCGGCGCCGCCTTTAGCATTGTAAACGCTGCTGCCTGCGACCAGGACGTTAGCGCCTGCGGCCACCACTGCACCGGCGTTGCCGGCCCCGATGCCGCCGTCAACCTCCAGGTGAATCGGCCGACCAATGGCTTGGATCATCGCTTTGATTTCTCGAACCTTGGCCAGCTGCGCCGCCATGAACGACTGCCCGCCAAAGCCGGGTTCGACGGTCATAACCAGCACCATCTCCACCAGGGGCAGGTATGGCGCCAGGCTGATCGCCGGCGTTCCAGGCCGCAGGGTGATGCCAGCCGTGCAGCCGGCATCGTGAATCTCGCGCAAAATCGCGGCCAGGTCGCCTTCGCTCTCAACATGAATCGTGATGTGATCAGCCCCAGCGTCAACAAAAGCAGCCACATAGCGCCCTGGCGACGACAGCATCAGATGAACGTCAAAGGGCAAGGACGTCAATGGCCGAATCGCCTTCACAATCGCTGGCCCCATCGACAAATTAGGCACAAAATGGCCGTCCATAATATCGATGTGAACAACATCAGCGCCGCCTTCCGCAATGGCGGTGACGCTGTCTCCAAGGCGGCAGAAATCCGCCGCCAAAATCGATGGGGCGATCTGCACCTGGTCAACTGAGAGACTTCGCATGGTTCTGTCTGACATCGTATTCTGCCTATGCTGACTTCCTGTTCCGCAGCCGGCGACTGCGGGAACGACACCGGGCTTGAGTCTTCCGCCCGGAGCGTATTTAGACCCCATCCAAAAAGGATTTTCTAACCACGAACCACACGAAAAAACACGAAAATTTTTTATAGGATTGTTGCTCAGACGGATGGTATGGGATGGCATGGCATGTGGTTCAAAAAGCAGCGCAACCGTCCCGGTTGTGATTGATGCTTATCCTCCCACGTTCTAATGCTCCCGTGCGCAAGAGGCAGGATGCAGAACGGTCAGAGAAAAAAGACGGAAATAGGCGATAGAAATTCTGAATGTTACAATCTGCACACCATCCAACTCTAAAAAAGTTCGTGCCTTTTCGTGCCTTTCGTGGTTAAAAACAATTTTGGACACCCTCTATTTACGTAAAAAAAACGGACACAGAACCCTGTGTCCGTTGACGCGCTAGGCCATTTCACCTGTGCGTGATTGTTGCCTGGAGGCCATGACGCAGCTTCTATGCCAAACCGACCTAAGGCCGTCAGGCCTTGGTGATTTTGTCAGAACGAATACAGGCGGTGCAGACCTTAAGGCGGGAAACGCCGCCATTGACCCGGCAACGAATCCGCTGCAAGTTCGGGCTGAAGGTGCGCTTCGTGTTTTTCACCACGTGCATACCGATACCGCCCTTTTTCTTGGCCAAACCGCGACGGGTAATATGACCGCCGACAGTCTTGCCCTTTCCGCAAATGTCACAAACTTGGCTCATAGTACACCTCAATGCCTGGCAACGGCCAAGCCGCCCCAGACGTCAATGCGTTGTGTTTATGGTTAGTAAATAATATCTTATCGGAAACAAAACGGAAATGCCCGTCCGCCACAGGTGATGTCCAAAAAGCAATGGTGGGATGGCCGGGACTCGAACCCGGGACCCCCGCATTAAAAGTGCGATGCTGCTACCGACTGAGCTACCATCCCCCAAAACCGGGACATACAACGAGATTTCCAGGCGAACTGGAAAAAATGCAAAACTAAATATACACCATATCTTCTACGGCGCAAGCCTGTAGGTGGAACTTTTTTGTTGAACAATCGAAAATCATTGCTGCGATTAGCGCGAAGCGCCACAGGCCTTATATTTTTGTCATCCGGCTTAGTCCGCGTTGTTTTTTCTATATTTTATCTTGTAGTCTCCACACGAGGTCATTATGTCACGCACAACGCCATTCAAAGTCGCCCTCATTGCTCGCGAGCGCGACAACACGCCGTCCTGGGTTGTTGACCGTCTAGCGGCCATTCCCGGCCTGGAAGTCATCTACGGCCATTGCGACACTGAGGACAAGCTCCTGGCCAATGCCGGGGATGCGGACATGATTTGGACTATGGCGCGCACGCCGGTCTTGACCCCGGACGTGCTGCCTAAATTGACGCGTTGCAAGGCCATCTTGCGCAGCGGCAGCGGCATGGACGGCTATCCGGTGGAGGAAGCCTCCCAGCTCGGCATCCACATGTGCAACTGCCCGGAATCGATTTCCGAAGCGGTGGCAGAGCACGCCGTCGCCCTGCTGTTTGCGCTCATCCGGCAGATTCCCTTCAAGGACAACGCCATGCGCGGCCTGGCTGGCAGCGTCAAGGGCGGCGGATTTCGGTGGCATATCAGCGGCCGGACGCTTGGACTGGTCGGCTTCGGGCGCATTGGCCGCCGGGTGACCGAGATGATGGCCGGCTTCCGAATGAACGTGCTGGTCTTTGACCCGTACACAAACCAGGACAATATCCGCCAGGCCGGCGCTAAACCCACTGACCTGGACGAATTGCTGGCGCAGTCCGACTACGTGTCGCTGCACTGCCCGCTGACCGAAACGACCCGGCATTTGATCAATGCGGAGAAATTGGCCCTGATGAAGCCCGACGCCCTCCTGATCAACACATCGCGCGGCGGCGTGGTTGACGAGGCGGCCCTGGTCGCCGCCCTGCGCGAAGGCCGCCTCGGCGGCGCCGGGCTGGACGTGACTGATCCAGAGCCGCCAGTGCCCGGAAGCCCGCTCTTCAGCCTCGATAATGTGATCCTCACCCCGCATTGCGCCGCCGCCTCGGCCGATTTTGAACGCAATTTCTGGGAATGCTCCATCCAGGTGGTGCTGGAATGTATGCAGGGTGACTATCTCTCGCACTGCATGAACCGCCAGCAACTGGTCAACCCAAGAGCATAACCGCAGAGCTGGCTCAGCTTCCGGCTGACAAACCAGCCGGTGAGAGATGTTTAGGGTGGACTATACCCCGCCCACAACCTAATTTATGTGTCACCCTTACAGGGCTCCAAATCTATGCCATCTCACCCAGGGCTGCGCCGGGCCTGGCGGCCCGGCTTACCCTGGGCTTCTATGTGTCGCCCTGCGGGCTTTTGCCGCTTTGCGGCTGTGAACGTTATGGACGCTGATTGTCGTATCTAAGCCTGGCGGCCCAAAGGGCCAGCAACATAAAAGCCCAGGGTGAGCGTAGCGAAGCCCTGGGTAAGGCGTATAATAATTTTGAGCCCCGCCAGGGGTGACACATAAACGCCGTTTTGAAGAAAATCTTTCCAAAAAACAAGAAGTTGGCTGATAGTAGTACAACAGCCTATTTTCCAACGTATTAGGAAATTACCATGACTGACTTCAACCCCTGTGCTGATGCCGCCAGTCCACGCCCGCTGTGGGCGCCGTGGCGTATCGCGTATATCCGCGGCCCCAAGGCCAAAGAATGCTTTTTCTGCGTCAAGGGCGGCCGCGACTGCCTGGAGGACCACGTCGTTTACCGCAGCAAACTGGCCTTTGTCCTGCTTAATGACTTTCCGTACACTTCCGGCCATGTCCTAGTGGCGCCGTATCGCCATGTTTCGACGCTGACAGACTTGACCGCGGCCGAACGCCAGGATGTCCTGGACCTGCTCATTCAAACCCAGGAGGTTCTGACCAAAGTCATGCAGCCGCAGGGATTCAATGTCGGATTCAATGTCGGCGAAGCTGCTGGCGCAGGCGTCAAGGACCATGTGCACGGCCATGTCGTGCCGCGCTGGAGCGGCGACACCAACTTCATGCCAGTCCTAGGCGGCCCGCGGGTAGTGCCGGAATCGCTTGACGACACCGCCCGACTCCTCCGGGAGGCATTCGCCGCACTCTGAGTCTTCAGCAGCGGCCCGCCCCGGGCCCCTAACGAATTATGAATTATGAATTATGAAATGCGCCTCACTCAGCATTCAGCATTCAACATTCAGCATTCAACTTTCAGCCCATCCATCAAAGGCGTGGTCGATGAATTCGACGATTTCGGTTGGGTCTTCGAGGCCATGCGGGTGGTGTCCGCAGTCTGGCTTGACGATTAGTCGGCAATTGCCGCCGCCCTGCATATAGTTGCACAGCAGCGGTATTGAGTTGCGCTCCACGTGCACGACTTCGTCCGCGCTGCCGCAGACATGGATGACCGGTATGCCGGCGCGAGCCAGTTCATGGGCGCGTTCGATTGGCGGGCGGTATTTATCCTTCAGGTCCTGTTCAGTCAAGCCATACATCTCCAGGCAGCGGATATACTCCGGCGTTCCGGCCAAGGGGGGTCGGCAGGGCCAATTCCGTATATCGCAGACTGGCGCGTCCGCATACAGGCAGGCGATCTTATCGTGGTTTTCCAGGGCCCAGTTGTAAATAAACAGCCCGCCGCGGCTGAGGCCAATCATAGCAGTGCGGGCATGCAGTCCGAGTTGGCGGGTAAAAGCGTAGAATGCGTCAAAATGGCGCATCGCCTTGGGTGCGCCGTAGTGGTGTTGCACGTCCATGTAGGCCAGCACATAGCCGCGCCGCACCAGTTCCACGTCGGCATTGGCGAAAGCGCCGAAGAATTCCGCCCGCCAAGCCCAGCGACGGTCAGCCCGCAGGCCCTTGGGAAGCACCAGGCGGCAGGCGCGGCCATCGACCTCGCCGCGACGGCATTCAAAGCCCTCCCAGGTCTCCACGTTCCAGTCTTGAATCATCTTGTAGTTCACCAGCGGCCTCCTTGATTTTCATTCTTTTCACGATTGCGCTTTCCGAATGGCGGTTCTATAGTATAAGTCGTCATTTGCGCCCTGCAATCAGCCGAGCGTTGACATTTTTATGGCGTTCTCTCCTTCCCTTGCCTATTCCTGCCCGAAAAGGCCCCTTTCTTTCGTTGAGGTCGCTCATGCCTGTCCTTGAAGAACTCGTCCCGCTGCTTTGCGCCATGATTCGCATTGACAGCCGTAACACCCTGCCCCTGGGCGTCCCGGGCGAACGCATCGCCAATGAGGAAGACATGGGGAATTTCGTTGCCGAGCGCCTGACCGCCCTCGGCTTTGCCGTTGAAAAGCAGTACATTGCGCCGCTGCGGCCCAACGTCATTGGCAGCTATCACGCCGGCGACGGCTGCCCTACCCTGGTTCTCAACGCCCACCTGGACACAGTCGGCTCCGACGGCATGACTATTCCGCCGCTAGACCCCCAAATTCGCGACCAGCGAATTTACGGTCGCGGCGCCTGTGACACCAAAGGCAGCCTGGCCGCCATGCTAAAAGCCTGCGAGCGCATGATTGCCGACAAACTGCCCCTGAATCTCATCTACCTCGCCACCAGCGCCGAAGAGACCAGCTGCCAAGGCTCGCCCTTTGTTGACCTCAGCCGCTGGCAAGTTGACGGCATCCTGGTCGGCGAGCCGACCATGAACCGCCCTGTCATCGCTCATAAGTGCCACGGCACCCTGGAGCTGGTCTGTCGCGGCCGCGCTGCGCACGGCTCGCGCCCGGAGCTGGGCGACAACGCTATCTTCAAAATGGGCAAACTGCTGGCTCACTTGGAAAACACCGTCATTCCGGAGCTGGCCGCCATCACCTACCCTGGCTTTACTAACGGCTGCACACTGTCAGTCGGCCTGATCAAGGGCGGCGCCAAATCCAACATCGTGCCGGACGAATGCCGGATCACCTGCGATATCCGCCTGGTGCCCAAAGCCGGCGAACCGGAAGACATCTTCCAGCGGCTGGCTGATGATGCCACCGCAGCACTCGGATTCCCCGTCGAAATCGGCCATTCCCATTCGGCTCCGGCCATGCAGACAGCGCCAGACCATCCCTTCACCCAGGCCGTCCTGGCCGGCGTCGCAGCCGCTGGCGTTGACGCCACGCCGCTGACCGTCACCTATTGCACGGACGGCGGGCAGCTGTCCCAAAAAGGCCATCCCTGCATCGTGCTTGGCCCTGGCGACATCAGCGTCGCCCATGCCGCTGTCGAATACCTTGAGATCGCGCAACTGGAGCAGGCTGTCGACGTCTATGTGTCGATTGGTCGGACTATGGCCGCCGGTAAACGCTGAGCGGCTTGACCATCAATTCACCACCCAACCCCTATCTTTTTTTTCGGAACTCGCCATGTCAACTAAAACAGACCGCATCCGCCTCGGTTTCATAGGCGTCGCCAACCAAGGCATCATCAATCTGAAAGCCTTCTGGAAACTGGACGATGACTGCGTTGTCCGGGCTGTCTGCGACGTTGACAGCCGTCACTTGGATGCAGCCAAGGCTCTGGTTGACGAGCATAACGGCGATTCCTCCTGTCGCACCTTCCATGATTTCCGCGACCTTAACCGCTGGGACGGCATCGACGCTGTCGTCATCACAACGCCGGACCACTGGCATACGGCCATGGCGATTGACGCCGCCCGAGCCGGCAAGGACATCTACCTGGAAAAGCCGCTCACGCTATTCGTCTATGAAGGCCGTCGACTGTGCCAGGTCATCAGGGAGACGGGACGCATCCTCCAGACCGGCAGCCAACAACGCTCGGCCGAAGAATTCCGCCGCGCCTGCGAGCTGGTCCGCAATGGCTGTCTGGGTAAAATCGAGTGGATTGAAGTCCAGATTCCGCCCAACAACAAGACCTGCGAGCCGACCTGGACGCCGGAGCCGCCGCCGCCAGAACTCGACTACGATTTCTGGCTGGGGCCGGCGCCGGCAGCGGAATATCACCCGCAGCGATGCCATTACCAGTTCCGCTTTATCCGCGACTATTCCGGCGGCCAGGTCACCAATTTCGGCGCACATCACCTTGATATCGTGCAATGGGCCTTGGGCATGGACGAATCCGGCCCAATCGAAGTCTGGGGCGACGGCGAGTTTCCCACCAGCGGGCTGTTCAATACCGCCACCCGCGTCGACTTCGGCCTGCGCTATGCCAACGGCGTCGAAGTGCGCTGTATCACCGGCGAAAGCAAAGTCGTATTCCACGGCGCCAAAGGCACGTTGGATGTGAAACGCGGCAAACTGGTGACCGATCCGGAAAGCCTGGCTGACGCCGAACTGCCGCCAAATGCCGTGCGCCTGTATCGCAGCGACAATCACCAGGCCGATTTCCTGAACTGCATCAGAACCAGGAAAGACCCGATTTGCTCGGTGGAGACGGGCCATCGCTCAGCGACTTGCTGCCACCTGGCCAACATCGCCATGCTCCTGAAACGACGCCTGCAATGGGACCCGGTCGCTGAACGCTTCCCGACTGACGCGGAAGCCAATGCCATGCTCACCCGGCCCTATCGCAAACCCTGGACGCTGTGAACGCAGCACTCAGAAAAAGGCAAAACCCTCCATAATAGTGGTTGCCTTTTCCCGGGGAAATAAACTTGGCGCAGGGGAAAAACGCCCACACCCTATCTGGCTCTGATCAGGACGTTGTCCTTGCCAAACACCCAGACTTGCCCGGTGTAGTTCAAGCCCTGAGCCGTATATTCAGCGACATGCTTCTCCGCAACGGCTTGCGGACTGGAAAGCGAATCGGCGTGACCGTCAAGATAGCCAAAATTTCCGCTGGCGCCGTGCATGGCGACCGAATAGCTCCAGTTGAAGTTGGACGTGAGGTAGACGTACGATGTCTGGAAGCAATTATCATGCTGATGGCCAACGTTCCTATAGCTGTCGCCCAGAAGTATAAAATCACCTGGTCGTCGCACCTTTTTGGCCACCAGGAAGGCATCCGAGTAAGTGGGATTGCGGGAGCTTTTCACGCTGAGATAGATGCCAGTCGGAGCGTGCCCCGTGCTCATTCTGGCGCCCAGCGTGCAGTACTTGCATTTGAACTTAAAGGTCTCTCGCCCCGGGCATATCGCCTCATCCGGCGCTGTCGCACTCGACAAGTAGCCGCCCTCGGCCATATGGTCAATCCAAGCCGAACTGTTGGCGATCTGAAGTCCAATTATGTCATCATAATCGGCGGCGTACATGATATGCGAAATAAGCGACTGTTTAATGTTGTTGGTGCAGGAGATGGCGCGCGCCTTTTCCCGCGCCTTGCTCAAAGCCGGCAAGAGCATGGCCGCTAAAATGGCGATGATGGCGATGACGACCAGCAATTCAATCAAGGTGAACCGATAAAGCCTGCGCATAAACACCTCCGCTGCTTGACGCCTGAATAAATAATTAGGGAAAACAGCACACGCACACGATACTACGATAAATTATATAACGAAATTCAACAAAAAAGCAAGTCAGTATAATAAAATAATTTCATAATCGGTTAGCGACGGCTGATGTGCGTCGTACTGGCGGCCCAAAGGGCCAGCAACATAAAAGCCCTGGGTGAGCGTAGCGAAGCCCTGGGTGAGGCGTATAATAATTTTGAGCCCCGCCAGGGGTGACACATAAGCGCTGTTTTGAGAAAAATCCTTTTGGGATGGAGTCTACCTACGGCAGGGCTGCATGCGGAAGATTTCTCCCAGCCGGATTTGCATATCTTTCCGGTTTCGGGTATAATATATGTTACGAATTTATTAAGGCCGGTAGATTTGGTTTGCTCCTGCAGCCGCTCGGCCATTGACCAGCGAAACATCTACGCCATCCATCATCATCTCACCCTCATAGCATATATGGAGTTCATGCCATGAAAACGATTTTCAAAGCATTGTCATTCACCTTGATTGAGCTCCTGGTCGTCATCGCGATCATCGCCATTTTGGCGTCGATGCTCTTGCCGGCCTTGAGCAAAGCGCGGGAAAAGGCTCGTTCCATCTCCTGCATCAACAACCTCAAGCAAGTGATGCAGGCCTCGATTTTCTACATGATGGACTATGAAGACGCTCTGCGGGTCAACTACAACTGGAGTTCGGACTGGATCGGATGCCTGTCGCGCTGGAATGGAGCCGATTATCTCAGCTGCAAAGTCACCACCACTAGCGGTCCGCCGGAAGTGGTCTGCCCGGGTCGGCCGCCATTCAAGCACATTGGCTCAGTCAATGGCACCTACCGTGCGTTAGGCAACCACGAAAGCCAAGTTCCACCCGGCTACGCTAAAAGCTGGCCCGGAGTAACCTCCGGCTACTGGGACTGGGCCATCCTCACCATCAAAATCCAGAATCCATCCAACTTTATGATTCATGGTGACAGCCTCAACCCGACAATAGCCAACGCCGACTTGTACGGCGACCAATGGTCCTGCCCATCCTTCACCAGCTCCACCAGCGCCAGCGGCTTCTTCCTCGGCGCACATGGCAATAGCGGGAACCTCTCGTTCTTGGACGGCCATGCCGCTTCCGTCAATTCCGCTAGCCAATTCGCTGACATCGCCCGCTCTGAATACCCCACTAACATCCCGGTCTACGTCTACGACCACAACCGCAACCGCGTCGTTAAATAAGCAGAGCAGCGGGCATCAGGGCGCGCCCTCGCTGCCTATTCCCATCCTCTCCATTTTCGGCTTCCATGAATCGCTTCGATTATTTTATACGCCGGCTGTTGCTGGTTCCGCCGACCTTTATCGGCATCACGCTGCTCTGCTTTGTGGTCATCCAATTTGTTCCGGGCGGGCCGGTTGAACAGGCTTTGATGCGGATGCGCGGCGGCGGCGCTGGCGGCGAAAGCGCGGCCACGGCCACTGAGGGCGCAGCCGCCATCTCCGAGGAACAGCGCGAAGCCATCCGTCGTCACTTCGGGTTTGACCGGCCATTCCTGGTTCGCTATGGCCAATGGGTCTGGCGCGACCGACTCGGCATGCGCATGGAGTCCTACAAATTCCCCAACAAGACGGCCTGGCAGCTGATCAGCGAGCGTTTCCCGGTATCTCTCATCTTTGGCCTGACCGGTTTTATCTGCACCTACCTGGTCTGCATTCCGCTCGGCATGATGAAAGCGCTCAAAAATGGCAGCACGTTTGACGTTGTATCCAGCGTCATCGTCTTTGCCGGCTATGCCGTGCCTGCCTTTGCCCTCGGCATGGTGCTGAAGATGCTGTTTTGCGGCACAGTTGACGGGCTCTGGGACATCTTCCCTGCCACCGGCTTTCATTCCCGGGACTTCGCCGACCTGAGCTTCCTGGGCAAGGTCAAGGACATCTTCATGCACATGTTCCTGCCAGTGCTCTGCTACATGGTCGGCAGTTTCGCCGTGCTGACCATCCTGATGAAGAATTCCCTGTTGGAGCAAATCAACAGCGACTATGTCCGCACCGTCTATGCCAAGGGCGCCAGCACCTTCCGCGTGCTTTGGGCGCACGTATTCCGAAATGCCCTGATCCCGATTGCCACCGGCTTTGGCGGCGTCCTGACCCTCATGTTCTCCGGCTCGGTCATCATTGAACGCGTCTTCGAAATTCCCGGCATGGGCAGCCTGAGCATGGAGGCCATTGTCGGCCGCGACTATCCCGTGTTCATGGCCATACTCGCCCTGACTTCCATCCTCGGGCTAATTGGCAACATCTTCTCTGACCTCTGCTACGTCATCATCGACCCGCGCATTTCCTTCCAGGCGGAATAACTCGCGAAAAACAGAACGCGGCAGGGCGCTGATGATGCTACCCTGCCGCATTGCGATTTTTTCGACTGGCGTTCGGCCGAGTCTCCTCAATAATCGTCCAAACATTCCACCAATTTGATTGCATGTTCGGCGAGGATTTTGCCGGTTTTTGGCCCCATGCGGCTACTGTCGCATAAGGTTGTTTCATAGCCGCCTCGCCTGAACGCCGTCTCGGTCGGCAGGTATCCCAGCATGCCATTGGCGTGGGTCACGACCATCGTGTTCACGGGCCAGGTTTTTTGCTTGATCCAGAGGCCAAATTCCGTAAAATACTCGGCTGGGATGGCCGCCAGGCAAGCGCCGCCCAAGCGGATCACCTGCACTTCAGCCGGCTGATATGGTTTTTTCCGCAACCGTGCCAGAACTTCGGGCATGTGGCGCTCATAGATATCCGGGTCAATAAATCGCTGGACGCCCTTGGACTTTCCGGCTGCTTCCCGCGCACTTGGCTTGCGCACCGGCATTTCCACCGTGATGCTGGCCACGTCAACCACCGGCGCGTCCTCGAACTCCATATTTTCAATCACGCCCCAAGCGTCTTCTGCCAACGTTGCGCCGATTTCCTCCATGGTAGGCGACAGCTTCAGGTACGGATTTCCGGGGCTGATATTGCCGCAAGCGCCATTGAGAAACACGGTTTCCGGGCATCCTTTAGCCTTCAAGGCCGCGGCCAGGGCGGCAGGATAGCCGCCAGAAGAAGCGGTGCTGCCGCCGTGATGGACGGGATGGCAGGCGAAGTTGACTATTGAACCCAGCAGCGCACCTTGCTCATCGCGAACCGCCAGCACTGCCACTTCCGGGTCAATCGGCCCTTCCACGCACAAGGCGGCAGGGTGGTTGAAGCCCGGAGCATGCGTCACGGCGAGTCCATTGCGCAAGACAGTCCGCCGATTGTGCGACACCCGGAATTCAAAGCAGCGGCCAAACCCGAGCCGAGCCGGGACGCGCTTCTGCCAGGCTTTGCCAAAAGTCTGCACAGTCTTGTTGATCATCATCTCCAGATAAATTTCATCCCTGAGCACATCGCCGATGTTGGCGATGGCCGGCCCGGCGTGGTTATGCGTCGCCGCCACCATGATGGCTTCGCCGGGAAAGCCGTATTTCGCCTCAATCCGGCGTCTGATTTCATTCGTCGTTGACCAACGGATGCTAAGCGTATCTAATTGAATCAGAGCTGCCTGGCAAGGGCCTCGCTCAAACACCGCCACCCGGACAAAGAGCGGGTCAAGGACGTGATCAATGACGATATCCCTCAGCCAGCCGACCTTGTGCGTGCCCACCGCCGGGGTGATTTCGCTATGGAAAAAACCTGCTTTCATCGTAAAGCTCTCCTGAAGCTGATGATGGTCTCGCTGGCGCATCACCGGAATAGCGCCTCCTCCAACACTTATAATATCTTTGCTTTTGCAAAAAGCAATTCTGCCTGTTCGCCTTTATGTCAACGCACGGCGGTGCTATAGTAAGGCTGAAAGCCATTTTTTCTCACTTCATATTTTCGATTGACGGTCATGCAAGCACAACTTTTCGAACCGATATTACGGCAAAGCGTTGTTTCTTCCGGGCCTCGTTTTTCGCCTGGCAGCGATGGCGTCCTGGTGCGCGCCACCAACTGGCTTGGCGACAGCCTGATGACGCTTCCGGCAGTCTGGCGGATCAGTTCCCAACTGACTCGGCCGGCGAAACTGACCGTGCTGTGCCCGAACTCGCTGCGGCCAATCTGGCAGGCCTGCCCGTGGGTAGACCACGTGATCGGCATGGCCGGAAAACGCATCGCGCCTGACGAAGTCAAAGCCGTGCAGAAACTCCAGCCCGGCCTGGCCATCGTGCTGCCCAATTCGTTCGGCTCCGCGCTGGACGTCTGGAAATGCCGGATTCCAGAGCGAATCGGACGGGCTGGACGCTGGCGCTCATGGCTGTTGACAGCGCGTCTGCCAGAATGGCCACGCGGCGAAAATGCCGGCGTCTGCCACCAGTTGTCCTATTATCTGGAGTTGGCTGACTGCGTCGGGCCAGTGCAATGGGGCGCTGATTTTCCGACGCTGCGCGTTGACGCTGACCGCGCCGAGGCTCTGGGCATGAGCGGCGACAACTGGGTCGCGCTGGCGCCAGGGGCGGCGTATGGCCCGGCCAAGCAATGGCCGCAGGATAATTTCCAGCAGGTAGCGGCCTGGCTGCTGCGGCAGGATTTGCGGGTCGTACTGGTCGGCGGCGGCAAAGAGCAGGCCGTCGCCAAAGCCATTGCGGATGCTGTTCCCAGCGTCCTCAACCTGACTGGCCGCACCTCCATAACTGAATTGATGGCCGTCCTGGCCAGGGCTCGCGCCGCCGTCGCCAATGACAGCGGCGCCATGCACTTGGCTGCCGCCTTAGGCACGCCGGGCGTCGCTATTTTCGGCTCCACCGACCCCATTGGCACCGGCCCGCTGGGCGCGCCCTGGCATATCCTCGCTGCGACCGCACCGTGCCGACCCTGCTTCCGCCGAACCTGCCCGCTCACTGGCGCAGACGCCTATCAATGCCTCGCAGAAATCACCCCAGATGACGTGACCAGCACACTCAAGAAAATACTCTGAGGAGGGGCGAATTCCGGCACTGAAGTGCCGGCACTGGACGGAGGCGTATTGTGTAAGTCCGTGGTGTGCTCACAATTTCAGCAGTCCCTTGGCGGTTTCGCCCAGGATCAGCGCCTTGTCGCCATCTGGAATCGGCAAGTCCTGAATGGCTTCAATGGCGAAGCGCATTTGCATATCGCTTTGCAATGGAACGTCAGTTCCGAACACGAGCCGTTCCGCCCCGATGATGCGGACAGCGTGCGCCATCACGTCCTTGTAGGCATACATCAGAAAATGGGCGGTGTCAACCCAGACATTCGGCAGCCGCATGGCCGCGACTGTCTCCAGACCAATCAGGTTCGGGAAATACGGATAATTGCCATTTTGATAGAGTCCGGCCAGGTGCGCCATCACGAAGTTAGTTTTAGGATGACGCTGGGCAAAGCGAGCCACCAGGGGCGCGGCAGCGAAGCCGGTTCCAGGCATGCAGGAGGTATGGAACAGCATAAACTCGACCGACTCCGCGATCGGGTCCAGCCAGCGCAAAGCCTCGGGTGATTCCATGGAATAACCATGATAGTCAGGATGTACCTTCACCCCGCGAAAGCGCGGATTGCTCTTGAGCAGGGACAAGTCATCAGCGGTGGCAGGGAACATCGGATTGACGACTACCAGGCCGTAGAGGCGGTCAGCTTCGCGGAGGGTCGCGTCCAACTCGCGGTTGCCCTCCTGGGTGTCGTACATGATGGCGCGTGCGCTGGACACGCAGAGCTTGTCAACCCCGGCCTGACGCGCCAACCGCTCCAGCTCCTTGCCGTCAGCCTGCCAAAACGGCGCAAAATTGATGTTGCCCAAGTGTCCATGAATGTCAATGATCATCGCTGTATCTCCCACTGTCGGTTCGACTTTTTCAATCCATCGGCCATCGGTCGACGGGGCGGATGATTTACTGCAACGCCTGGCGGAAGGCCGGGATGCAAAACAACTTGTCAACAGCGTCAAACAGCAGTTGCTGCTCGGTTTGGGCGGTAATTGCGTTTTGGTAAGAATAAAAGCCCTGCGCAGCGGCCAGGAAAATCCGTCCGGCGCGGGGATTGCCGACTTGTTTTGGCGTCACCACCCGAACCATGAAGAACACCTCTCGACCGATGCGGCCATCAGCCAATTTCACTGTACGGCCCGAACTGACCTGGGGCACAATCGCCCGGGTCACCCGACCGCGCATCGGCGCTGTCACCATGCCGGCAACGCCAGCCGAACCGACCAGGACAACATAGCCGCGCTGCCGCAGACCGGCTTCCAGGCGCTCTGACGCAGCGGCGAAAAGACCGGCCTGCGCCGAGTCCTGACTCAGGCCGGAGCAGGGATAGACCATCAGCGTCTGCGATGTGTCCCAGCCGGTCGTCTCCGGTAGATAAGTTGGCAGAGGCCCCAAAACGCCCGGTTGAACCCGGGTCATCACGCGGGAACTGCTGCCGGCGCTCCCCACTTGACTGCCGCTGGCGCTGGCGCAGCCTAACAGAGCCAGGACGACAAGCGCAAACGCCTGCAAAGACGCCGCCGTCGGCAGCCATCGTGCGCAGTGAATCGGCTTCCACCGGCCTCCAGCCTTGTCTAATCCTTGCGCCACTATTTTCCTCCCCATATCGCCTGCAAGGCCGCACTTGCCTCTTGCTCGCTCAAACGCCCATCGCGGTTGCTGTCATACATTCGGATGATTTCCTTTTCTGCGGCTGACCGTTCGGCGGCTGTCATCTCGCCGTCGCCGTTCCGGTCAAGCCACGCCGCTCCGCCGCCTGCTTCCAGCAGCAGTTGCAGCACCACGTCATGGTGAGCGCCAAAGCGAGCGGCGGCGGCATTTCCATGCCAGGACGGCCCTCGGGCGTGCCAGACGGAGACCGGCGCGGTCGGGCTGACGGTGAAAGAAGCGGCGCGTTCAAGCCACGGCGTCCCGCCGCAACTGGCCGCAATCGTCGCCCGTTGTTCGCCCGGCGGCAGCTGCAACGGCAGAATCGTAAATTCTGCGGGCAGGCATTGCCAGCAGCGAATGTCTGCCTGCGGATTCATCAGCTGACCAATCGCATCGACAAAAATGCCGCCGAGCATCATCCCCATGCCGGCCAGCTGCACATCTGATTCGTCGCTGGCATACATCATGCCCATGCCGGCGCCCACCATCGCCAAGCCGGTCACTTCGGTCGCGCCCTTGATCATCGCTTGCGTGGCCAGGCGGTCGTCCATGCGGCGGCCGCCCCGCGTCGAAGCCTGGAAATTCAAATTACCCAGCCATTGCAACATATCTTGGGGCTGGCCCTTGTTGACGCTCATCGTGTATTGCAGGGGCTGGACTGGCGGCTCCAAGCAGGCGATCAGCCGGACTTGGCCGTAGTTGCCGCCGCGCATCATGGTCGGCCCCTCGCCATTCCAGACCACGGCCAGGACATTGAAGGCCATTTGCTCGGCGCCGCTCATGCGATGGCGTTCCAGCCAATTGAGAACAGGCCCGCGGATGCCGCGGTTTTCCAACTCACTGCGGCTGCCCCAGCCGGCGATTCGTCGCAACCAGGGCGACGGCGGGATAGCATCGGGCGTGCCATCATGACACGCCAGGAGATATTCGGACGTGGCGACCGCAGCAAACCCCTGGGCAACATCTGGCAGAGACATGTAGGCGCGGAAAGCGCCGAGCAGCATGGCGTCACGCTGCGCGTGTTCTCCGCGCAAGTCATGGCATTTGGCGGCCAGAAAAAAGAGCAGTCCGTAGTCGGCTTGGTACCTAGCGTGTTCAGTATCTCCGTCCATAAGCAAGCCGCGCTTGAAACTGACCAAGGCTTTTTCCGCGTCGCCATTTTCGAGCAGCCAGAGGCCGTAGAGCAGATACAGGGTAGCGCGTTCGTACGGATCGCCCTTGTACACTTTGCTGGCCTCACTGCCCCACAGGCTGGCGGCTTCCTTCTCCGTGGCCTGGTCATAAAACTGATCGAGCAGCGTCACCGCCTCTTGCAGATGGCGGCCAGCAGAAGCGCGGTCATTTTGAAGCAACGCGATGGACGCCAGTTCGCACAGATACAGCGGCTGACTGGCATGCCGTTCCGTCGCCATGCCGGCAAACAGCCTCTGAGCGCCCGCCAGGTCTTCGTTCTGGTGAAAAAGCGTCCGCCCGGTCGCGGCCGCAGCGGCCATAGCGTCAAGTTGGGCTGGCGATTTGCGCACCACCTGCGAAGGCAATTGGGCGCAGCCGCAGACAAGCCCGACGAGCAATGCCGTCAAAACAAAGCCGATATTCCTGTTTTCTGCCACGCGTCACCGCCTCCGGGCCTTGCCTCAAACACTCTTTGCCTTCGCCTCAACCGGCGGTCGCATTCAATATTCGGAAAAGACGACTTGGTACCCGCCCGCGTCCGTCTTCGGGCAGATGAATTCCAGGTGGTATGTCTGTCCTCTTGGCAATGCGAAGGTCTTGCGGGCTGACTGGTGAATTGGCGGTGCGGAGACGCCGGGGCCGCCGGCTTGTTGACGGCCCTTGGCATCGCTGGGGAAACTGGCGCCAAGCGGGGGAGGCGCCAGGGCGACCGGCTGATGGTAGAAAGCTGCCTGCGCCGACAGGTTAATGTCCCGCCCGCGGCGGTTCCAGAAATGCTGCCCGCCGCGATTACGCACGCCGACGCGTACGATGGCATAGCCGGTGTCCGGATCGTAGGTCAGCGTTTCGTAGGTGATTTCAATTTGGTCGCGCAACGACCTGGTGCCGAGCAGCGAATAGCGGTCCGGCCGCACGAACACCAGGGAATCCTCCCCGGCAGTGTGAACCCGGTCAACTGAATACGTGGTCGTGCATCCGGCCGCGACCATCATGCCAACGGCAAAAACGACCAGAAGACCATGACGACATATCATCTTCATTATGCGTTCTCCTTCAATAAACCAAGACTTGCCAAGGCCTGATCTCTTTCTTCACTGCGACGGGCGATCAATAGACCACCCCGCCGCGCTGAATGGCCTTTTTCGTCTCATAACGGCCGGCCCAGACTTCCTCCTTGGTCTCGGGCGCAATCAGCTTAAACGTCACCACGATATAGATTTCCTCGTAGCTCCGGACGTAGCGCGACTGGCTGGCGATATTGCCGGTCAGCGTGTATTCCACCCTCTCCAGGCCGCGCGTCATTTTCCGATCCAGGGAGAACATCTTTTCCATAACCGCGATCTTGTTATCGGCCCTGACCAACATCACATTGAGGTGTTTGTTGACATTCGGGGGCACCTGCGTCTGGGCGGAGCGCGCGATTTCATCCAGCAGCGCCTGGCGGCGTTCCCTGGTGAGAGCGCCACCGGGGCTGACCGCCGCGCCGGTGTTGTCATACACATCCACGCTTTGCCCGGCTCTGGCTCGTTCCTCCATCAGATAGATGTAGTCGACCAGGTTGATCATGCTCTCCTGCTGCATGCTTTCAGCGATGAATTCGCCGGTCAGGTAGTATTCGGCCCCCTCCAGACTCCCTGGCGCCGTGAAGAAGACCTTGCCATTGGCGCGGCTGGCAATCTTCGCCCGCAGCATGGCGATGAAACTGTTAGCATTGAGGCCGACGAGGTTGGCGTTCAGAGCCGGAGTGACAGCGATGACCGGCGGCTTGGAGGCGTTGGCAATCACTGGCGATTGCAGGATGCTCTCAGCGACCTCGTCAAGCACCCGGTCACGGGCGGCTTCGATCTTTTCCTGGACAATCATGTTGCTCTGGCCGATTTCGTAGTCATCGCTGGTAACAAAGCGAACCCTGCCATTGCTGACCACCATCAATTCATCCTTGAGGGCGTCAGTGATCATCGCGGTATCCATCATAATCGTCGAAGTGTTGCTCAGCGGCTGCACCACGATGCGGGTGGTATCAGGCGCCCGGGCAATCTCAGGGACCATCAGGATTTTTGGCCCCATTTCCGATGCGCACTGCTTGATTTCGGCAGAACCGAACGGATTATGGTCGACCTTGTGGATATCCAACTGCACAGGCGGCTTCGGCTGCGTCCTGCAACCAAAACCAAACATCACTGCGGCCAAAACCGCACACATCATCGCTTGCCATGCCTGTTTCTGTTGCATAAATATATCTCCTACTTAGACTCCATTCGAAAAGGATTTTTTTTACCACGAACCACACGAAAAAACACGAAAATTTTTTATAGGATTGCTGCTCAGACGGATGGGATGGCATGCGGTTCAAAAAGTAGCGCAACCGTCCCGGTTGTGATTGATGCTTACCCTCCCACGTTCGAATGCTCCCGTATGCAAGAGGCAGGATGCAGACCAGTCGGAGAAAAAAGACGGAAATAGGCGATAGAAATTCTGAATGTTACAATCTGCACACCACCCAACTCTAAAAAAGT
>JAAZKI010000112.1 GCA_012799905.1 Lentisphaerota bacterium
GCCCCTAACGAATTATGAATTATGAATTATGAATTATGAATTATGAATTATGAAATGCGCCTCAGCATTCAACATTCGACATTCAGCATTCAACATTCAGCATTCAACATTCAGCATTCAGCCCCTCGCCCCTCGCCCCTAATCTTGTTTCCACCGCATTACGTCATGGGCCGCTATTGGCTTGGACCAGTCCAGGACGAATTGGCGGGTGACAGCCGGAATGACGACTTGACGGCCAGCCAGGAAGTCGTCATCGTCCTCCAGGCGAGCATTGCGCAGCAGGTCGTCGGCCAGCTCAATGGTGGCGTCTTTGCGGTTGGTGATTGGCTCCAGGCCGTGTCCACCGCCTTCGTAGTATTTAGCGATAAGGGGCACGCGCCCGGCCTTGCGCAGGGCGTCTTCCAGGGCTCGGCTGTGGTTGTCTGGGACAACGTCGTCAGCCGTGCCGTGCATCAACACGACTGGGCAGCGGATGTGCGGCGCGAGGCGGACAGTGTCGCGAATCGCGAGTTCGTCTTCAGAGAAATCGTGTCTGGCCCAGTCGATGCGTACTTGGTCTATCCAGGCGATGCCAGAGCCGGAGATGGCAGCGGCGAAGGTCTGCGGCGCGAAGATTGCCATCAGCATCGTGATGTGGCCGCCCTGGCTGCCGCCGAATGCGAGCAGGCGCCGTCGATTCAGGCCGGGGAACACGCGCAGCGTCTCGCGCACTGCATTGAGGCAGTCTATGACTTGGATATGGCTGGCGTCGTATGGAATGCAGCTGCCGAGGCCGGTCACCGGGTCGCAATCATAGCCGCTCTGGCGGAATTCGGTGGCCACGCAGAGCAGATTGTAGCGATTGGCAAAGTCGCGCATCAGGTCGGTATATTGAAAACGGTTGCCGCTCCAGCCGTGGCAGCAATGGAGCAGGCCAGTGTCTGGCGTGAGTTGGTCGGGCGCTACAACCCAGGCCGTTATCCGTTTGGCGTAGTGGACGGTGTTGGTGCTGAGAAAGGTCAAGTCAAATTCAAGCATGGGCGGTTTCTTTCATTTTTGAGACCGGGATGGGGCGAAACAATAGCGCCTTATACCATATTGAATCAAACCGCTGTTTCAACTCCCGCCGCCTGGAGAAAGACGAAAAATCCTCGGGATAACTTTGCAGCGTTCCTGGTTGGCTCTATAGTATGATGACCAGAGGGCCATGTTTTTCAGCGAACATGGCGTTTCTTGCGGAAGACGCCGCCGGCTATTGGCGGACGGATTCCAGACCGTGGTCGCTTCGTTTCATCAGTGTGGTCATAAGGTCATTTATTCAAAGGAGTAAAAGCCGGTTATGTTGAACAGATGTGTAGGCATGATGTTGGGGGCGGCCATGCTGCTGGCGTCGTCGATGACGACGTCGGCTCTGGCGGCCGAGTCGGCCCAGTTGCAGGAATTGCGGACGAAACTGACGACCAGCACGGGCCTGCCGCGACGGCAGGCGGCGCGGCAGATTCTCGCCTTGGGAGCTGAGGCCAATGATGTCGTCTTGAGCCTATTGGCTGACCAGGACCTGGTGGTGCGGCGCAATGCGCATCGCAATTTGCGGGCGCGGTTCGGTGACCAGGCCTTGACCTATTACGAAAAGGGACTGCAAGACGCCGAGGCGATGGTGCGGATAGTCGTGGTCGAGGACTTGATTGCCTGGCAGCCGCGCACGGAGCAGGTCGTCGCGCTGTTGCAGAAGGCCACCAAGGACAGCGACAATGAGGTGCGCAAACTGGCTTCCGACGCCTTCTGGGACTTCCATCGCGACTATCTGACGTTGCGGAAACGACCGCAATGGGACCATAATATCGAGGTCAAACAGCAGCAGGAACTGCCCACGACCGGCTGGCGATTTATGACTGACCCGGGCCGCAATGGTCATGTCGAAAAATGGTTTGCGCCGGATTTCGATGACAGCGCCTGGCACGAAGCCACCATTGGCAAGTGGTGGCATGAGGCCATGCCCGATACGGTCGGCCATTACGAAGGCGTAGCCTGGTACCGCTTCGACTTCACTGCGCCCCCTGCGCCGGATTATGAGTACAACGAAGCAGTGTTGCATTTCCATGCGGTTGATGAATCGACTTGGGTCTGGGTCAATGGCCAATATGCCGGCGAACTCGATATCGGCACGGCTGGCTGGAATGTGCCTTTTGACATCGAAATAGGCAGTTTCCTCAACTGGGGCGGCAAGAACAAAATCGCCGTCCGCGTGCTGAATGCAGCTGGCGCCGGCGGTATCTACAAGCCGGTGGAATTCCAGGTGCTGAAGTGATTTTGACTACCATCATCAGCGTTCAGAAGGAGAGCAAGATGTTTGCAAATAGAAAGAAGTCAAGACTGTCGTCGCGTTGTCTGTCCTGGTTGGCGCCCTTAAGCTGCCTGGCTGGACTCTGGTCAATCCTGGCCCTCGGCTTTGAAGTGCGGCCCTTTCAAGGCGATGAGATTACCGGCAATAATGTGTTGGCTATCTGGCAGTTCCAGCCTGGCGCGGAGCTGGCCGACAGCAAAGGCGAGGCGACGCTGGAACTCTGCGGCCGCAGCAAGGTGACGACGGACAGCACGTTCGGCGGCGCCTTGGAATGTTTTGAGTTCATCCCCGGCGTTGATAAGCCCAATGGCGCCCGCGCCGACCGTAAGACCGCGCCGGTGATAGACGGCGCTTTCAGCATCGAGGCCTGGGTGAAATTGAAGGAGACGCCGGAAAATCCGGACTGGAGCGTCGGCTACATCGTTGACAAGATGTACGTGCCCAATACGCACGAGCGGAAATATCTCAACAAGGACTATCATTTCAGTCTGCGCCACCATAAGGGCGCCAAGAAGGTCTCGCTTCGGGCCGGCATCGGCCTGGGCGCGGAGGTCATCAACTTCACCTCAGGGCAGGTGGATTACGCCCCTGGCGTCTGGCGCTTGATGGCATTTTACTACAACGGCGCTGGCACGGGAATGTTCTTTGTCGACGGTCGCCTGATCAGCAAGCAGACGCATGAGGGCAAGGGGCCGGCCGCGGCCGGCAGCCTGCCGATTATGCTTGGTGAACGCTGCGGCAGCATTCACTCCGGCCTGCCCGGATATCTTGCCCAGGTCAGGATAGTCAAGGGCCTACCCAGCCAAATCAAGCTGATCAACCTCGATTTGCAGCATCCGTTCCAACGCAACGTGTTTGAACGCATGGAAGAGGGCCACGCCTTGCAGCTCCGTGTGGGCAATTTGGCGGAACAGAAGATAACGGACTTGGTGTTGACGATTCATGATGGCCTGACCAGCCGCGAAGAGCGACTGGGCGACCTGCTGCCGGATAGCGAGCCGGTGCTCCTGTCGCTGCCGCTGCGTTGCGACGGCAAGGTCGGCGACTACGCTTACCGCGTTGACGCCCGCGGCGTCAATGCCGATGGCCAGGCGGTTACCGGCGACGCTGTTTTCGACTACAAGCTCTGCCGGCGTCTGCCAGAGTTTATGCCGGTAGTGATGTGGGGCGGCGCTAGCATTGACCAGCTGCTCTCAACCGGCTTCACGCATGGCCTGCATTGGCTGGACCATCTCGACTATCCTGCCTGGGAGGCTGGCAAGCCGCTGGAATACAGTGAGCGCTACGACGGAACCCGACAAAATCTTAACGAGGTGATGGCAGCCGGCTTGCGCGTGCTGGGCAAAATGTCTCCAGGTGGGTATTTCAAGAATCAGCCGCAATACGCCGAGGCGCGCAAGGATTTCCTCTGCCATGATCGCCAGGGCAAGCCGACCAGGATGGTCAACTTCTCCCTGCCGCGCATCCAGCAGTTCGCTTTCGACGCGGCTCGAACCATGGCTAACAGCCTCAAGATGTACCCGGTCATCGACATCGTGCTGACTGATTCAGAATTCCGAGACGGCAGCCAGCTGTCGTTCCGCACTGAGGATATGGCGGCTTTGCGCGCAGCCACCGGTCTGACTGAGGTGCCCGCTGCCATCGGAGGCAAGGGCGGCGTCAAATATGGCCGGCTGCCGGATTTCCCGGCCAGCCGCATTATCCCGGAAGACCATCCGATTCTCGTTTACTACCGCTGGCTCTGGGGCGGCGGGGACGGCTATCCCGGCTTCCTGACCCAAGCCTGGAAGGGACTGCATGCGGATGGCACAGCGCCGTGGAAAGTGGTCTGGGACCCGGCCGTGCGTTGCCCAAGCAAATGGGGCAGCGGCGGCGCTGTCGATTTAATCGGCCATTGGACGTATGTGTATCCCGACCCGCTGGTGATGGGCCTGGCTGCTGACGAGGTGCTGGCGATGTGCAAAGGCGGGCCGGCCTACCAGGAGCCGACCAAGATGACCCAGATTATCTGGTATCGCTCAAACACGACCGGACCCCTGCCGGAAGACAAGAGCAAATGGAACGAATGGGAAAAGCGTCTGCCAGACGCCAAGTTCATCACCATCCCGCCCGACATGCTGGAAATCGCGCTGTGGCAGAAGCTGTCGCGCGCCGTGAAGGCGGTCATGTACCACGGCGCTGGCTCGCTGTGGGACAAGGGCAAGCCGGGCGGCTATGACTTCACCCACCCGGGAACCCAGCCGCGCTTGGCTGAACTCACCCGCAAGGTGATCAAGCCCTTCGGCCCGATGCTGCTGAAAGTCCCGGAACGAAAAGCCAATATCGCGATGCTGGAAAGCTTTGCATCGCAGATGTTCTACGGCGGCACCACGCAAGGCACCATGGCGCGCCCGGTTGGACGTATGCACGCAGCCCTGGTGCGAGCGCATCTGCAACCGGAAATTATCTATGATGAGACGATTCTGCGCGACGGCTTGGACCAGTTCACCGTCCTGGTTATGCCGACGTGCGCTGTCCTCAGCGCCGACGTCGCCGCGCGTATCCAGGCTTGGCAGGCCAAGGGCGGCGTCATCGTCGCGGACGAGATGCTGGCGCCCGGCATTACGCCGGATGTGCTCCTGCCGCAATTGCAGGACAATGACAAAGATAAGATCATCGCCTGTTCGCAAAAGCTGCGCCAGGAGTTGGACGGCGTCTGCCAGCCGTTGGCTGAGGCAGACACTGCTGACGCTGTGCTCCGCGTCCGCAGCTTTGGCGCCAGCGACTACCTGTTTGCTTTCAATGACAAGCGCACATACGGCGATTACGTCGGTCAGTACCGGAAGGTGATGGAGAAGGGCCTGCCGCTCAGTGCGCAAATCCGCATTAATCGCCCGCAAGGAACAGTGTATGACTTGCTGGCCGGTAAGGCAGTGGCGACCAAGGCGGCTGACGGCGGCCTGGCGTTCTCTGCCGATTTTGGCCCAGGCGAAGGCCGGATTTACCTGGTCACCGAACGGCCCCTGGCGCGGGTGCAGGTCACTGCGCCGGCTGAGGTTGCACGCGGCAAGCGCGGAGTGATTGAGATCACGGTTTTTGATGCTTCCGGGCAGCCGGTTGACGCCGTAGTGCCGCTGCAAATCCAGGGCGGCGATCCGGATGGCCAGCCCCTGGAAATCGTCGGCTGGTATGCAGCTGTTGCCGGGAAGTTGTCCGTGCCGATTGACATCGCCCCCAACGACGCTGTTGGCGCCTGGAAAGTCCAAGTGCGGGAATTGGCGTCCGGCCTGGAAGCCGCCGCTGGTTTCAACGTTCGATAAAACTAGCGAGCATCGGTTTTCAAACTCAAACCACGGATCAAGGAGACCAGGATTATGCTGTCACGTGTTAGCCTTCAGGCGCGTTTGCCGAATCTGTCCGCCGGGAATGGCGGTCGCCTGCGCTTTTCAAGCTCGGGCATGAGGCTGACCTTGGCCTTGAGCCTGGTCTTGTGCTTGGGAGGAGGAGCCATGGTTCGTTCCCAGTCGGCCGTCATTAGCAACAGCGTCCTCTGGCAGTGTGATTTCGGTTCGTTTGACCAGACTGCGTGGACGTGGCTGCGCTGCAACCCCAAAGTCGTCGGCGATGCTTTGCGCTTGCAAGTTGAGCCGGGTGCATCCGGCAACTACGCCTCTTTTCACACCTACGTGCCTGCCGCGCCAGCCCAAGCGTTTCTGCAAGTCCAGATGGGCGAGATGGAAAATGCCAGCGCCAAGCCCTGGGTGCGCAACGCCAGCACTAATGGCGCTCATTTTGGGCATCTGTTCGTCGGCTGGAATACGTTCTCCATGCAGCGTAATGCCGGTAAGAGTTTTGCGTTGTCTTTTGGTCAGCTGGGGAGTGGCCAGGAGATTGGCCCCTGGGTCGACTATCGGCAGGCTCGCATCGTGCGCCGACCGACCAACGGCCTGGTAGTCACGGTCGAAGGCAAGAACAACGAAGACGCCATCCAGGTGGGCGACCAGCTGATTTTCCATTATTTTGCTGCGACTGACCTGGGCGACGCTACCTTGACAGTCGACTGTTTCCTGTATCCGCAGATGATCGAATACCGTTGCCAGGCTGGCACGCCCATTGTGCTGAAGCCAAGCGACGCTGATCCGCTGGTCTATTCAGCCCGGGTTAAGATTGACGACCAAGCCTTGAGCGTCGGCGCGGCCGAGAAGGCCGTGCTGATGGCAGCGGTCAAGGTGCTCGGCGGCTATTCCTATTATGCTTTGCCGCACCAGCTTGACATCAAGACAGCGCAGGCCATCCCCAAAGCCCTGATTGAGGCCGGCAACTTGCAGACGCGCAAAGACCGCCAGCTCTGGTTTGACCTGACCACCGGCAATAACCTGGCTCTGGGCAAAAGGCTCCAGCTGGTGCCGCCGCCGGACTACCACCTGACCAAGGATGAGAATGACTGCTTGGACTTGACTGACGGCAAGCTGACCAGCCGCAGCGATGACAAGGTCTGGTTTGACCGCAAGGCCGTGGGCTGGTACTCCGGCAACGGCGAGGCGTTCATTAAGCTTGACCTGGGAAAACCAGAAAAACTCGACCGGGTGGTGATCCGCTGCTTAGGCGGCACCGTCGGCAACTTTAAGTTTCCAAGCAGCTTTGCGGCGTACGTCTCACGAGACGGCCAGACGTATCACTTGGCGCGGAGCATGCAGAAGCTGATGCCCGGTGAAAGCGACCAGAGCGACTTTGTCAACAGCTATTATATCGAGGAACAGGGCAGCGTGTATTCGACCAGGATGTATCCCTTTGCGCTCAGCATCCAGGCCGAGGCCCGCTATCTGATCCTGAAGATCATCGGCGCCAGCGGCAGCATCTTCTCAGATGAAATGGCAGTCCTGGAAGCGCAGACGATTGGCCCTGATTTCAATGCGGCGTACCAGTCCCCGGGCGAGGAAATTCCCTTGGAAGGCCTGCTGGTTCGGACGCGACTAGGCACCCTTGACATTATCCGCGATGTACCGGCGCCGCAGCGCTTTTCGCTTCTCGACCTGCGAGCCGGGGAGGCTGTCGGCCAGGAGGCGTCGCTGGTTCTTGACTTGCCGCCCGGGGTGTCAGTCCGCAGCCCGGAACTGGAGGCCGAGAATATCGTTATCGACGGCCATAACTACCAGCGCTATGTGTTGCCGATTACCCAGAAGAACAAGAAATTGTCAGCGCCCGACCTTTTTTTGGCCGTGTCGCCGGATTGCCGTGGTGATTTGCCGGCTTTCAGCATGGGCCGAAGCGGCGGCGTGGACCAGCATCGGAGCCGGCTGCCGTTGCAGATTGTCAGCCTGCCGCCGATTCCGCGGTTTCAGCGCCTGCATGTCAGCTTGTCCTGGATGTCAGTCGGCAATGCAATGGCCTGGCCGGACTTCCTGGAGCAGTGGGATAAGCTCGGCTTTAACACAGTGTCAGCCTTCCCGCGCTGGTGGAATGTCAACAACTACCAGAAGCAGCGCGCATTTGTTGACGCTGCTCGCCAGCGCGGCTATAAGATCATCATGAACGACTCCGCTTTCCATGAGATGATGCGCGGACATAAGGAAGGCAGCGAACTGTTTTGCGACATCCCCGGCAAAAGCCATCGCATGCTTTGCCCAAGCTACCGCGGACAATTCTATGAAAAGGAAATGGAACGGGTGGCGCGCTGCGTTAAAATGGGCGTCCCTGACTATGTCTTCTATGACATCGAATGCTGGGGCCAGATGCAGCAGTCTGCCGCGCAGTGTCGGCGTTGCCAGGAAGCCCTCCAAAAAAGCGGCAAGCCCCTGGAGGAATTCCTCCAGGATTGCCGCGTTGAACAGATGCGTGACCTTGATGCAGCCGTGCGCCGCGGCGCCGCCGAAATCGGCCTGCCGGCGCCAATTCAGGGCGACTATAACCGCGATGCCGTCCGCAGCGGGGAATTCTTCCGGCGCATTTATCCGCAATACATCAACATGGCCATGCCGAGCCTGTATGTGGCCGGCCGCGCGGTTGACGTCCACAATCGCATCCGGGGCAATTACCAGAAAATGAAGTCCCGGCGGCAGATTCCCTGGCTGAGCACAGGGACGTATGGCGAGTTCGAGCCCTACAAGGTCGAGATGATGGTGCTGGAAGCTTTGCTCAACGGCGCTGACGGCATCACCTATTACTGCTATGGGGACTTCACCGACACCCCGCATGACTTTTATTATCACGCCCGCGCCCTGGCTATGCTGCGGCCGTACGAAGACCTGATTATGGACGGCGAGGTCTTAGAGCCAACCGGCAGCAATGACCAGATGTTCTATTCCGGAATCAGACAGCATAAGCAGATGCTCCTGCTGATCGGAAACTACTACAAGGCCGAGGAAAGCACTACCTTCACTTTCCCCTGGGCGAATCTGGAGACCGTGCTCGACTTGCAGACCGGCGCAGCGGTTCCGGCGCAGGCTCAGTTCAGCTTCAAGGTGCCCAAAGGCGGCTTCCGTCTGTTCTATGCCCGCGGCAAGTGAAGCGCTCAAATCATAGCGCCCCGGAGCAGA
>JAAZKI010000239.1 GCA_012799905.1 Lentisphaerota bacterium
AGGGGCGAGGGGTTGAATGCTGAATGTTGAATGCTGAGGCGCATTTCATAATTCATAATTCATAATTCGTTAGGGGCGAGGGGTTGAATGTTGAATGCTGAATGCTGAGGCGCATTTCATAATTCATAATTCATAATTCATAATTCGTTAGGGGCGAGGGGCGAGAATCTGCCTGAACTACATGCGGCGGCACCCGCCGTCCACCACGTCCACACTGTCCACCATGTCCACAGAACCGCAACATGAAAACACTCATCTTCCTCATTGCTCTGCTGTCATGGCTTCCTGGTCTGCTGGCGGAGCCAGTGCGAGTAGCGCTGATGCCGATGGACGCAACCGCGCAAAACCTGGCTGACTTGGCCTTGGCCGAACTCTCCGGCGACGCTGACATCGCGTTCCTCGAACGCGCCGAAATCGACCAGATCAAAAAGGAACTGCGGCTGTCGGCATTGAGCGACTTTGTTCCTGATCCGCAGCTGATGCAGAACGCGCACGTGTTCGCTGTCATGCTGAAGCAAGACTTTGTCGCCTTTGACGCACGCACCGGCGTGCGCCTGGTCGATCTGCCGGACATCAGCGCCGAAGCAGTCGGGGGCGCTTTGCGTGACGCCATCGCCAAGCGCCAAGCGTTGACTGCAAGCAAGTTGCGGAAATTATCCTGCATGCCCCTGGTGCCGGCCAATTTGTCTGAAAAACAGGAAGCCCTTGCCCGTCGCCTGGAAACGACCCTGCTGCGCACTTTGGGCAATCAAAAGGACTTCGTGGTTCTTGAGCGCCGCCATCTGCTCCTGCTGCTGAATGAACCAGGGGCGGAGCGCCAAGACCTGACCAGGGATTTATTTGCCGGCGCACTCGTTCTCAAGCTGACTGCGACGCCGGAAGGCAAGGACGATGTCCGCCTCAAAACGCACATTTTCTCGCCGGACGGCAAGACCTTGCTCAGCGAAGAGACCGGTGTATTTCAAGCTAAGGCTGACCTTGACGAACAATGCCGGCAATTTCTCTCAACCATGCCCATGCCTGCGGACAGCGCGGAAGATAAGCCCGGCGAAGCGCGCAATTTTATCTATGAAGCATGGTTTTCAGTGTCGCATTCCCTGGATGGGGACGCGGTAGCATCAGCGGCGAGCGCCTCGGCCCTTGACGCTGAGCAGGAAAAGGAGCTCTGCCGCATCGCTGCGACAGCGGCGCGCCAGCTCTGGAAGCAATGGGAGAAACCTGCAGACGAGCGCTACGCCGTTGCCGCTGCCAACCTGAAACTGGCAGCGCGCCTGGCCGCAAAACACTGCATCTTCCCGCATGAATTACAGTTTGCTATAGGGCATGGGGCGGCGCTGCCAAGCCAGAAGGCATTCGCGCAACTGCCCGCCGACTTGCAGCAGGAGTTGCGTGAGATCATTGAATCGACTATCGAAACGCGCCTGGTCACACTGGCAGAGTGCCAGCGCTTGGCAGAATTGCCTGGAGAAAAATGGCCCGAGCGGCTGTTCGCCCTGGAAGCCAGACTCGAACGCCTCGTCAAACTCGCCGCCGTCGCCGAAATCCAGTGGGATTATGGTTATTGGGACCGATACGTCTATCCGGAATTGGCCAAATACATCGCCGAAGCCGAAGAACTATTGCCGGAATTGCAGAAATACGACACCCTGCCCTTCGGTGAAAAGATGAAAATCTGCCGCCGTGCGCAAATCAGAAACCGTCGCGTACCACGTTTCCGACAACACCTGGAACTCACCATCTTCCATCAAGAACTGGCGCGATTTTTCCGTTTCCAACCGAATGAGCACGATGCCGCCAATGTGGCCGTCTATCGCAAGACGATGGAACTGCTGGCGTCGTCGAAAATTCTGCCGTTGGCGTATCGGGGACGCTACGGCCTTCTGGGTCTGCGGTTAGGTGTCTCGCCTCTGCGTGCTTTGACCAGCGGCCAGCGCAGCGACCAACCTCTCGACCGTTCCGCCCAGCGAGATTTTTACCGAGGCCTGGTCGATCTCTTCGCGACCGCCGAATCAGTCGGTTCGCCGCAACGAATCATAGGCAACCTGCAAGATGCCTTCAGCGACAGAGCTGCCCTGGACTACCGCCTCCCGATCCAGGAATTGGCCATGCGGCGTTTTGCCTGGTATACGCCATGGCAGAACGACTTGATCAAGGGCAGCCAGCAATGGCGCCCAGAGGAAAGGCAGGATGTCCACCGCCGACTTGCCAAATACATTGAGGAATGCACCAATGATTCGCGGCTTGACCGCGAAGTCAGATCCAGCCGTCCGGGTGTGATCCATTATTTCCAGCGCTTGCAGAAACAGCTTGAAAAGCAGAACCAAGGCTTGGCCTCGCCCCAGGTTGAGGTGGTGGCCGATAATCCTTTCGAGCGCGTCATCACGCCGCTCAAGGACAGCCAGCCCAACACCCAGCCAATCGTATTTGGCGAGGAAGGCGGCGTCATTTACTTAGGGGAATACCACTCTGATAGCATCAGGATAGTGCGAGTTGACACCAAGGCGAACTTAGCGATCAGCAAAGGGCCGAAGCACAAGCTGCCAATAGGCTGGCATGGCTGGAAGGTTCACGGAGTCATCCTCGCCGATTATCTGGCAGCCCAGAATGGTGGTTATGTGTTCCTCTTTCCCAAGAATGGCGAACCGCCGGAAAGCATTGATTTCCAGCAATACTTTACGTCCCGCTGCCACGTCATGGTTGGCTGCGGCGACCGACTTTTTCTTTCCTTTGATGGCAACGAGCGCGGCCGCCCAGGCACGGTGCTGGAATACAATGTCACCACCAAAAAGACCGAATTGCTGGTTTCGACCTTGGACCGTTCAATCAAATGGCCTTTGCAAGGCATGCAGAACCCATACGCCATTACCCAGATGCTTTGCGACCCGCCCCGCCAACGGCTGATCATGCTGATGCATGACCAGCCGCCAACTCGAGGAATATGCACCTACACTATCCGCTTCCAAGCCTATTGCTGGGAAACGAAAACATGGCAAGAGCTTTCCCACCGCCTACCCATATACAGCACCGATAACTACAATTCGTTCTACTTAGAGGACGGCGAAATCTGGCTGCTGGTGGAAAACAGCCTCGGAAAAATCAATGCGGACGGCAATTGGCAGCCGGCGTTCCTCCTGGGCGGACGCAGCCTCATGAGCAACAGATTGTCCAGCTACGCAGATAAATCCGCCGCAACCGTCACCATCGACTATTCACAATGCGACGCCTTCGCCCAAAAACTCAAGAGCGTCGGCCCGTTTGATGTGCACTTCCGTCATTATGGCCAGGGCATCCTCTTTGCCAAAGACCTGCTCATCTTCGTACCGGAAAAAATAATTCTTTCGATTGTGCCGTCTTTTCCGGTATCGCATCTCACCCAGGACGGCTATGTCATCGGTGGCCAGACGTATGACTGCAAAACCCTGCAAATCGGCCGCCTGAAAAACAGAAAAGAATTGCTGAAAATGGGGGAATAGTGAGGGGCGAGAACCCACCTGAACTACATAAAATCTATCCGAAAAGGCTTTGACCTGCGGGAGAAAATTATGAAATGGTTTTTGGTTTGGCTGTTTTTCCCTTTTTTGCTGATGGCGGACGCCGCGTTTCAGTTGGCCATTCTGGGCCACCCAGAATGGGCCGCGCTTGTGACAGCGGAATTGTCCCGCGTGGATGGGATTTGGCTGCTTGAACGCTCACATATCACCCAAGTTCTCAAAGAACACCGCCTCGCCGAAAAAGGCCTGAGCGAAGAGCAGCTGCGGAAACTTTTCCCGCATACAGATTTTTTTGCCCTGATTGATGAAAAGCGAGTATTGGTCTTTAACGCCAAAAACGGCTTTCGGCTGGCTGACAGCGAGCATGCCGACAACATCAAGACTATGGCCGGTGAGATATGTCGCGCTATAGCCAAGACTGGCCAGACCGATCCTGTCTATCTAGCGACTCTCGCCATTCATGACGTCGGTGTGCCGCATCGTCTCCGTGACCGCCTGCCCGAGGCGGTCGATGCTATCGAACGATGTTTGCTCACCAACCAGCGTATCCAGATACTCGAACGCAATCGCCTTGGGCTAGTCACCAGCGAACGCAGCCTCTCTGGCACAGCCTTTGCCCTGACGCCGTCAGCCCGCCTCCTTGTCTTTGAATTTGAACCGGGAGAAACTGGCGGCGTGGTCAATGTCGTCGTCACAATTCATGACCTGAACCGACAGGAAATCGGCCGCCTGAAAATTGACGATGTGCTCCAGAACGACTCCGCTATCCGACAATGCGCCAATACTATTCAAAAACACCTGCTGACAGCGAATGGACAGAAAAAAGGAGAGTGATAATGCACAAAATTCTTTGCTTGGCAATCTTTTTGGCCAGCCTGCTTACGGCGGCTGACAACCACCGCGAAGCAGAAGTTTTCTTCAAGGAGTATCTGGCGGAACTACCTCGGCTGCAAAAGGCGATGAATTCAACGCCGGAAGGCTGGTCAGAAGCCGGAAAGAAGATTGCCGCCGCTGTCGCCCTGGCGCCTGACAACTGGCTGTATGCGCATTGCGACCAGTTTCATCGCGTGTGCGGGATTCATGCCAGGGGCCTGAGCCATTCTGAGCGCACCAGTCTTTACCGGCGTTTCCTGGCTGATGCGCGGCAATTCAAAAAGACCTTTCCGGTGATTCCAGACCAGCGCTTTCGTTCTGTTTTCCGTAATCCGCACTTTCAAATCAACCCGTTTCCGACGCATAGATTCACGGCCGGACTGAGCGCTGAGGAGCGCCGAGAGATGATCGATATCTTCGCCGATTTGAGGACTATGGTCCAGGCCGAGGAAATGGAACGCATTGACCAGAACGCCGACCGCTTTCAAAATCAAAAGGAGGTCTTTGTGTATTTGAATGCGGTCACCACGCCGCTGGAGTTCATCATCGACAACCATACCGCCTTCCAGCTTTCCCATGCGGCCGAAAAGGAGTTCCTCCGCCGCTACGCTAATTCCCCCGGACTGTTCTGTCAGTATTACAACCACAAGAACCGCTTTCCGATGGTGATGGAAGAACGGCATGACGACTTTGATACGACTTTCGCCCTGTTGAAAAAGCTGCTTGATGACCAGGAGCTGTTCGACCTGCTGCAAAAAATCAAGCAAAAAGAATATGACGCCCGGCGCCTGGAATTGCTGGCCTTAAAGCAATACGTCAATTCCAACCTCACGCCAGAGGCCTTGCTGAAAATACTCATCGATTATTTCCGGGCGTTGGAAACCTGCATTGGCAGAGAAATCACCACCAAGGACGTCTTCCAATATACCGGCAGCCTGAGGGACGCCAGCCAATGGATTCTGGGAAAAGTCGCCCCCAAGGCCAATTTTAGCCATCTTGCCAAACAAGCCATTGCCAAGTATTGCGACAATTCGTCAGACGACGTCAGCGACCTGGAATTTTTAGTCGCCCTTGGCGAGCAGCGCCGCCAAAACAACGCTGCGGTCTATCAGGCTCTGGGCGAAATCCGTTCCCGTGCCGCTGGCTTGCGCCAGCTGAAGAGCCACCTCCTCTTGCGAGGCAACCCCGCCGATATCGCTTATCAAATGGTGGCCAACGATCTATACAACCTCGCCGTCAAGGAGTCGCAGACGACTATTGAGGAGCTTTTTCCGGCTTTCATCATTACTTTTCATCCCTTTCCCCACTTTAACATTGCTGAGGCCAGCTATCATTCGCTGGAAGGTTGCGGAAACCAGGACGGCATTTTCCTGCTTGATATGTCGCGCCTGTTCCATTTCTCATTCGCCAGCCGCACCTATAGCGAACGCGCCCGGCTCAGCAACGACTTCCCGACCCGGCAGCGGCGTTTGCTTTATGACGACGCCGGCTATTGCCTGGCTATCACCGCCGAAGCCATCGGCATCTATGACATCAGCCAAAATCGCTGGACTCTGATTCGCGACCTCAGCGGCGATGATATCACCGGCGCCGCCATAGTCAGCGACCGGCTCTACTACCTATGTGGCGGCAGTACCATTGCCAGTCACATCGCACTGCATTCCTGTGACTTGCAGGGCAATCGGCGAAAAATGCATTTTTCCACCCGTCGCCGCGGCGGCGTCCCCGAATTGCCGGGAGTTACGGTCGGAAGCACCACCGACTTAGTCAAGTACGGCCGTGACAGGCTCATCTTCAGCTTCGGCGTCATGCAGGGCAGCCAGGGCGGCATCTGCGAATTCGACACGACCGCTGAAACCCTGCGCTGGCGCTGGAAAATGCGCCTGCGCCCAACTTACAATATGCTGCAAAAAATGCCGGACGGCAGGATCCTGGGAACCGCGTTTCATGCGCAGTATTTCATCCTGAAGGATGACCGACCCGAGCTGTTCCTGGCCGCAGTCGAACCCGGGCATCCGGCTATACGCTCCACCCGCTACCACCTAGCCGTCCGTGACGGATGGGTGCTGCAAGGACTGCTGACAGCGGAGGATATCTTGATTAACCCTCATCGCCAGCTCTATGTCAACCTCAAAGACCCCGCAGCAACGCCTTCACTATGGCTGCCGCAGGGGGACAGCGTCTTGCCCCTTGGCGCAGCAGGATTCGCCATTCAGACGGCTGTCGGCATCTATACTTTCGAAAACAGGAAATGACGTTGCTGCAGGTTGCCGTGATGCCGGGATGGCAATTGCGCCGTCTTTTCCAGCGTCACATGTGACTCAGGATGCCATCAGCAGGCCGCCATATGACTGCAAAACCCTGCAAATCGGCATCCTGAAAGATAGAGAAGAATTGCTGAAAATGGGGAAATAGTGAGGGGCGAGGGGCGAGAGTGAGCTTGGACTACGTTGTCCACCACGTCCACACTGCCCACCCTGTCCCTAGGATGGACTATAGCGTCCACAACCTAAAATTTATGTGTCTCCCTTACAGGGCTCCAAATATATGCCATCTTACCCAGGGCTGCACCGTGCCTGGCGGCCCGGCTTACCCTGGGCTTCTATGTGTCGCCCTCCGGGCTTTTGCCGCTTTGCGGCTGTTGTGGACGTTGTGGACAGGGTGGACGTTGTGGACGACGGCTGATGTGCGTTGTACTGGCGGCCCAAAGGGCCAGCAACATAGAAGCCCAGGGTGAGCGCAGCGAAGCCCTGGGTGAGGCGTATAATAATTTTGAGCCCCGCTAGGGGTGACACATAAGCGCTGTTTTGATGAAAATTTTTCCCAAAAAACAAGAAGTTGGTCGATAGTAGCACACCGTCCATTCTATCCACAGCCCCGCTGCAGTAAATGCCCCAACCGGGCGTGACATGCCAACTCACGGCAACGCCCTGCGATTAAAGCGAAAGCCATGGAAAGCATCTTACCTGCGCGCCACCAAAATCATACTCCAGCACAAAATCACTATGATTCTTTCAAAAGCCGTTTGAAAAAGAGTGTGTAATGGCCTATTTTTTCACCGGTTCCAGAAATCAGACCCCACCCACCCAAGGGGGGCCACCCTCCCAAATTTTTGCCGCGCGCGCGAGGATGTCATGGTCGGCCATGAGCCGCGTCCTCCTTGCCGCCTGCTCAGGGAAAAATCCCTGCTGCCGCCAATGCCGCCCTTGTCTGGTGCGTTTCTTTGACAAAGACTTTTCCACCCCATGCAACACATCTTGGATAAACTATGAGCGACATTACTATCGTCGAATTACCGAAATTATACGAGAACATGGACGAGGCCACGGTCGGCCCCTGGCTGGTCGCGCCTGGCGACGCTGTCAAGGAAGGCGATCAGCTGGTCGAATTGATTACTGACAAGACAGTGATTGAATTCGAAGCGCCCGCAGACGGCGTTCTCCTGGCTGTCTATGCCGAGGAAAAAAGCACTGTGCCCCTCGGCTACGCCCTTTGCGCCATTGGCCCGGCCGGCGCCACGGCTCCTGACCTGAGCGCGAGCAACGCCGAGAAACTGAAGACGCACCTAGAGCAACATGCTCTGGGCGGAGACCTGAGCGCTCTGCTTGCAGGAGCGACCCCGGAGCCAACCCCGGAACCGCCCCGGAAACCGACTTTCCGAGCCGCCCCAGCTGCTAAAGCCCTGGCTAAACAACATCAACTCGATCTCGCTGATGTGGCCGCTTTCTGCGGACGGGATATGGTTCATCGCAAAGATGTCGAGGATTATCTGGCCGCTAAAAAACCGGCGGCTCCGGCTGATTCAGCCCCCGCACCGGCTAAGGCCCCGGCTGCTAAGTCGGCTGCTGCTTCCACTCCTGCCCCGGCTGCGCCGGAGGGTGGTCGCGTCGCCTTGGTGACCGGCGCTGGCGTCGGCATCGGCGCTGCCATTGTCCGCCGGCTGGCCATGGATGGCGTCACCGTGGCCATACACTGTCGCTCCAGTCAGGCAGGAGCGAACCGCCTGGCCGAGGAATTGCGCGCCCAGGGCGCTGCCTGCGCTGTCTTTGTCGCTGACTTGGCGGGCGCCGCTGCCGCCCAACGTCTGGCCGATGACGTTATCGCCAAGTTCGGCCGCATTGACATTTTAGTCAACAATGCCGGTTTTCTGGCAGACGCCACTGTCTCTTTCATGTCTGACCAGCAATGGGAGCAAAGCCTCGCCGTTAATCTGAGCGCACCGTTTCGCCTGATGCGCGCCGTTGCTATGACCATGGCGCGGCAACGCTGGGGTCGGATTATCAACATGTCTTCTGACGCCGCCATCATGGGGTCGGCCAATCGCTCCAACTACGCTGCCGCCAAGGCCGGCCTGCTGGGGCTTACCCGCTCGGCCGCCCGTGAGTTGGCTGGACTCGGCGTGCGCGTCAACGCCGTCAGCCCAGGCTTTATTGACACCGCGATGACGGCCAACATCTCTGACAAAAAGCGCCAGGACCTCCTCAGGGAAATCCCGGTTCGGCGCTTTGGCCAGCCTGACGAGGTCGCGGCCCTGGTGGCTTTCCTCTGTTCGCCCGAAGCCGATTACATCACAGGACAAGTTTTCTCCATAGATGGCGGACTGTTCATGGGCTGAGATGCGATCTCCGGTTCGGCGCCGCTGCTGTCGCTTCCCGCGCCTGCACGTCAATATGCAAGGGAAATGCCATGCGTACATACATCACTGGAATGGGTCTGGTCTGCGGTCTGGGAAAGGCCGTCAACGACGTGTTTCATCGCCTCTGCGCTGGTGAGCACGTGTTTCGGGACATCGACCGTTTTCCAACTGAGCCCTACGCCCAGAAGCGAGGCGGCGAACTGCCTTCTGAGCTTGAAGAGGAACTGCGCGACGCTTTTCCAGATGACGACTTGAGCCTGGCGATGACCGTCGACGCTGGTCGCCAAGCCCTGGCTCAAGCCGGTTTCAGCAGCGAAAGCGACCCGCGCCGAGGACTCATCCTGGCGACCAACTTCGGGGCTATGGAAGCCCTGGAATGGGCCTGGCGCGAACGCCATGACACCAACCGGATCGACCCGGCCTCGTTCGAGCTTTTCGACGGTATGGCTAAGCAGGCTGCCAACCTACTTGGCTGCGGCGGGCCAATGGCACAAATCTCCATGTCCTGCGCCTCCGGGGCGGCAGCCGTGGCCGCTGCCCAGGATATGCTGGCCTCCGGCAAGGTTGACCAAGTGCTGGTGGCCGCGTATGACGATTTGAGCGAATTTTGCTGGTGCGGGCTGAGCAATCTCCGCACCATCACGACCGACGTTATGCGCCCGTTTGACGTCAAGCGCTCGGGGACGATTTTCAGCGAAGGCGCCGCCGCCATTTTCCTGGAAGCGCAGCCAGCTGATTCAGGCCGCGTCCTGGCGACAGTGGCGGGCGTAGCCACCGGCAACAATGCCTTCCATATTACCGCCCCACCTAAGGACGCGGAGGGCTCGCGGCAGGTGATGGCTGCCGCTATGGCCCAAGCCGGCCTGACGCCTGACGATGTTGATCACGTCTGCGCCCATGCCACCAGTACCAGCGCTAATGATTCGACTGAGGCAGCGGCTTTGCGCAACTTGTTCGGCGACCATCTCGGCAATATGACTGTCGCGGCTCATAAGTCGCAGCTCGGTCATCTGATGGGCGCGGCTGGCCTGGCCGAAGCAATCGTGACTGTCATGGCCATGCAGACAGGCGTCATTCCGCCGACGATCAATCTGACCGAACAGGACCCGGAATGCCAGCCGCTGGATTGCGTGTCTGGCGTCGCCAGGGTGAAGAAGGTCGCGACCGCTATCACTAACTCCGCCGGCATCGGCGGCAATAACGCCGCCCTGGCCCTGCTCGCTGGTCATCATCCTGCTGACCCGAAAACTCCGTCGCAACGCCTGGCAGGACGCGTCTGCATTCGCCAGGCCGGCTGGGTGCTCCCCGCTGACATCGGTTCAGGCGATGCGCTTTTCCAGCATCCGGAATGGCTGGAAATCAGCACGGCAGTGAATGATCGCTTGGCTGGGTTCAGCCCCAAGCCCTATCTGAAGTCGGTCAAAGGCTACTTGGACCCCGGCGGCGCTATGCTGTTGGCTGCCGCCCGCTTGGCGATCCCTGCCGACGCCGTTGCCGGAACTCAAGGCAGCCGGTGTGGCATCAGCACGGTTACACGCTATGGCTCTATGGGTTCAGGATACGCTTTTTTCTCGCAGATGGCAAGCAAAGGCCCCCGGATGGCCAGCCCGATGATTTTCCCGCATGGCTACGCCAACACCCCCGGCAATCTCGCAGCCATTGAATTCGGCTATGCCGGACCGCACATGGTGTTCTACGGAAATCAGGATATCCGCGCTGCCTTGGACTTCGCTGTCGCCCGGCTGCTTGACGGCTCAGCCGAAGACATGCTGGTCGGCTTCTATGAATCAGCGCCAGCCTTGTCTTTGCCAGACGGCTGCCAGGTTCTGCATGGCGCGGTGGTGCTGCGCCTTGGCTTGACGACAGACGACAGCAGCAGCGAACCGCTCCTGCCCGACCTGGCTGCTTTGCCGTCGGCTCTGCCGACTACAGGCGCGGTCAGCGCGTTGAAGGATATCTTGGCAGCAGTTTGACACGCACGTTGCATAAGCAGCGGAGACAGGGATAGGTGGGAGAGGGAAGAGCCAAGACCCTTCCCTCCCCAGCTCGCAACAACCTCAACTATTCTTTTATTCCTCGGCTTTTTCCTGCCAGACCTTGACGTAATCCACAGCCATGATGGTGCCGTCAATGGCGTCCGTTACCGGCCCACCGAAGCGGCCGATGGCCAGGCTGAGGAAGACCGGCGCCTCCCAGTGGCAAATATCATTTTTGCGCCGGTCCATTTCTTTGCCATCGAAGAAGAAAATGAGTTCTTTTTCGTTCCATTCCAGGGCGTAGGTATGGAAATCCGCACTGAGGTCAATGGCGGGCACGTAGGGCGTCGGTTCTCGCCTGGCCACTTCGCGCCAGGCGCCGTCCACCCACAGCTCCAGCTTGAAAGTATCTATGTAGAGGACGTAGCCCTTTTTGCCATCCACCCAGCCGGTGAGAAATTGCACGCAAGCGACCTCGTACTCCGCGCCTAAATCCAGCTCAATAAATTTTTCGCCGTCGTATGGCGTGATCCACGACGTGTCGATGCCGCCGTCAATAACGTGTTCCACGCGGTATTGCAGGAAATCCGGGTTGCTGCCGCTGGAGTCGGTGATAGTCGCTGTTCGTGCGTAGTCAATCAGGCCGTCTGGCAGAGCTGCGTTGCTGGTGATGTCCGGGTACTTGCCGTCAGCGAGTTTGGGAAAGACCCGCAGGGATCGCAGGTGAAAACGATCCGGGTGGCGTGAGGAGAAACGTACCTTACTGGTGCGCAACGGCTGTTCGAGCCGGATTTCATGCGCGGCTTGACCGATTTTCTTTGCCGGAGTCAGGCAGATGCTATTTGACCAGGAGTGGTGTCGGCGCCTGCCGGCATTATCCTTCCAAAAATCACTCAAATTGTGAATAGTGATGTTGATTTTATCGGGATAGTGGCCTTCATTGATATCGATTTCGAAGTGCTTGATGCCTTCGGGAAGCTTGGCGCCTCCGTGTGTCGTGGTCAGCCAGAAGGAGTTGTTGGTGCCGGTCGCAGCAGCGTAGCGGTAGCGACATTCGAAATAGCCGTATTTGAAACGACGCTTGGTCCAGAGACTGGCGCTGGTCCAGTCTTGTCCGCCGCGCTGTTCCTTGCGATTGATCAGGTTGAGAATACCGTCTTCCACGCGGGCGTTCTCACGCCAACGGCTGCAGAGGATGTGGCCACTTGAGCTGTTCTGGGAAATCCAGTTCTGGTCAAGTTGGGCATCAGGATAGTCAAATTGATCCTCAAAGACCAACTGCCAATTCTTGCCGACGGGTGGTTCGGCGACTACAGCGCAGAGCGCCGACAGCAATAGGACTACACTCAGACGCTTCATGGAGCGACCTCCGTTTTGGGTGGTTCAGCTGCGGGCGCGGTCTGGTCTTGGCGCAGTTCGTCGTAGATCAGCCGCGGCTTATCGGTCACGATGGCATCAACGCCTTGCTGCCAGGCGCTTTTGGCAGTGTCGGGGTTATTGATGGTCCAGTTATAGACCACGAAGCCATGCAGCCGCGCCTGGCGGCTGGAGAGCTTTTGCGGGTGCGAGTGTCGAATGGATATGCCGCTGGCGCCGGCGCTGCGCAAATCAGTGAGCTGCTGATCGCTGAAAGACCGGCTGCCGCAGATGACCACGATTTGGCTGCGCGGCAATGCCTCGTGAATCTCGCTGATGAGCTTGGTGTTGCCAGAGCAGCCGATAATGGTGCGTTCGCTGAAATTATGGCGTTTGAGCAACTCGGCCATAGCGGGCACTGCGCGCGACTCTTTCAGGTCAATATGTAGAAAAGCAGGGCTCTCCTTCAGGGCGAGTATGGCTTCTTCAAGGGTGCAGATGGACGCCTTGCGGCCTGTCCGCGTATGGGTGACAGTGAGTTTTTTGAGCTCGTCAATCGTCAAATCAGAGGCTGTGCCCTTGCCATCGGTTACGCGGTCGAGGGTATTATCGTGAAAGAGATAGGGCACGCCGTCCTTGCTGCAACGCAGGTCGACCTCCACGGCGTCAGCGCGCTGCTTGACGGCGCTGATGATGGCGTCAAGCGTATTCTCGGGATATTCCGCGGAATCGCCGCGGTGTGCAATCACCAGCGGATAGCCGGTCAGAGCCTCGCGAATCAGGTCATGCTCCTGCTCAGTCAATGGCGGCAGCGATTCAATGCGTATGGATGACACCGCTACTTTCACGCCGCTGAGATACAAGCCCGGACGGCCGGACACTTGGGTCTGCTCCGGCACGAGGCCCTCCAGGACCAGCTGGCCATCAATGAAGCAGCGCGCGATGGGGCCGACCAGCTCCAAGCGCAGCAATCGCGGCGCCTCGGCAGGCTGTTTGTCCTGAAAACTGCGGGTGATGAGGACATTCCATGTATTGTCATTGCCATTCCATTTGCCCAGGCAGGCTATTTCCAGGCCATTGCCGACATTTCTGGCAAAGCGGTTAGTGAAGGTCGTGAAGGTGCCATTTTTCTCCTGGTGTCGGCCGATGACGCCGAGCCAGCGGGTTGGTTCGCGCGCTGACAGGATGGCTACGCGTGCTTCGATAGCAATGTCCTGGCCTTCGACGGGCGCCAGCAGGCAGCCCCCCTCGCCATGGAGCATGCCATCGTGCAGCGCCCATTGGCCGCTGAGCGCAGTCCAGCCGTCGGGCAAGGCTGTGCTGTCAGCGCAGTTCCAAGTAATCAGCTCGGCGCCAGTGCGTTGTGTTGGCGCCAGTATCTGTGCGCCGGCCGTCAAGACGACCAATGACGCAATCAATAAAATGGCCTTTTGCATCTTCATTTCGTTTCCTTTCTCCTCGCCAACTGCGCGGCTAATTACCTTGAACAGCGCGGGCCTCTATGTCGTTTTGCCGTATGTAGACCTGGCGGCCTGAAGGGCCGGCAACATAAAAGCCCAGGGCAAGCGAAGCCCGCCAAGGGCGAGTGCAGCCCTGGGTGAGGCGTATAATATTTTGAGCCCTGAAGGGGTGACACATAAGCGTTGATTTGAAGAAAATCTTTCCCAAAAACAAAATTCTGGCTGATAGTAGTTCAGAATATGACGTGTCGTCTTTTCGCCTTTTATTTCAGCGTTTTTCCGCAGGAGAAGGCTTTGGCGACCACATCACCCATCAGACGATAGACATGTTGGCTGGTGTCAAAGCATATCGGCTTCATTTTTGCGGCATCTGGCTTGCCGTCGGTCAGCACTGATTCCTCGATGGCGCAGTTGACGATTTGGCCGACCACATTGCAGTTCTCCTCGTTCATTGAGACCAACTTGCACTCCAGGACTAAAGGCAATTCCTCCATCACTGGGGCATCCACGAGGTCGCTTTTAACCGCCGTAAGGCCGCTTTTTGCTACTTTGTCCGCCACCTGTTTTCCACTGACGATGCCCAGGTAATCGCAGGCCTTCACTGTGTCCACCGTGCCGAAAGCGACCGTGAACGCCTTTCGCGCCGCGATGTTCGCCCAGGTTTTGTGTGCGTTGTCAATGCAGATGGTAATCTGATCCTCCAGCGTGATGCCGCCCCAGGCAGCGTTCATCATGTTGGGAGTCCCGTCTTCATCGTAGGTGCCAATCATCAGCACCGGCATCGGGAACATCCAGTTCTTTACTCCAAAATTTTTCTTCATCGTCGTTTGTCTCCATTTGGCGTCTTGGCGGTTAATTTTTGCATTTTGCCTCTCGCCTACCCAACCTACTGAGGCGTTTTTTGGTAGCGCGCTGCTAGGCCGGCGAGTGTCATTTGGTCTTGAATCTGGTCGTGCGGAATAAGTAGATAATGCCAGTGCTTTCCGCCGTTTTCGCAAGTAAGTTCGTTGGCGTATTTGCACCAGGTTACTGCGGCCTTGGCTTTGGCTTGCACCAGTTCGTCTTCCATCTCATTGGCGCGTTTTGGCTCACAGATATATTTGCCGCTCTTCGTTTCTACCACAAAGTCGGGTTCGTAGGATTTTTCACTGCTGACGTATATTTGTAAGTCTTTTTTGTCGGGCTTGACCCACTTCAGCACGTCGTTGTCGTTTTCCAGAACTACGGTAAAGCGTCGTTCCGAGTCGGAGTCGAATTTTTGTTGCATGAACAGGCATTTGCGAAAGCCCCCGAAGAGCATGGCGCCGATTCGATTGCGTTGGCCCTCGGGAATGGTGGCTCGGAAATCCCGCACGTCCTCATCGGCTGCTGCCGTGTAATTATTCGCCCGTAGGGTGATAAGCCCCCGCGTTACGACTGCCTCATACGCGCTGGCGGATTCAACATAATGCTGTTGCATCTGGGCGTAGATCAGGTTGACCAGTGCTTGCTGGTGGAATTGCAGGACATTGAGCACATCGTCTTCTTTCGAAAGATACGACCGCAATCGCGCTACGACCTGCCCGGCAAGCTTATAGAGGAGCGTGGCGTGTTCGTCATAATTGATGTCATTGCACTTCATTAGGCCGTGTACCAGGTAGTCCTCGGGTCGTTTCTCCATAATGATGCCGGAGCCTTCCTGCAAAAGATATTGCTGGTTCTCGTGCAGGTGCCGGATTAGGATGTCCTGCGCGACCGGCTGGAGGTTGATGTTCTGCACATCAAGGTCAAAGTCTTCATAGCAGCAGGTTACCTTACCCTTGGGAGCAATCACGATTTTTGGTATGTCGATGGAGAGCGCCTGGCGGGTTTCCACGGTTTTGCGCACTACTTCCGCAACGTTTGCGGCTCCACCAACCCCCGCCAGCGTCCCCTGCGTCGGCTGGTTGATCGCCTGTACGATTTCTGCCTGGGTTTCATCGTCCAGGAGTTGTTCGCTATTTTTAAGCCCATGCTGCTGTTCAATGACTTGGAAGGCTTTTTTAGCGATGTGCTGTGCTTCTGGATTATCGAAAAACGCCTGCTGTTCAGGCGTAAGTAGACCGCCAGAGCCTGCCCATGTCGGCATTGCGCCACCTGAGATGACATGCTCGAAGGTGCTCTTTGCCTCCACGGCCTTCCGACCTGCTTCAGGAATGTCCCGCCCGATTTTCACTCCAGCGCGGATGATGGAATTTGGGTCATTGGCGTGGTCAACGATCTCCTGGAATTTGTCATGCGAGACGATAGTCAGCCGGTCCACCGCCGCTATCCCGACGCGGTTGCCGTAGGGAAGGCGCAAACCGCGCCCAATCGACTGTTCCACCAGCGTCCGGGAGTTCGCCGCTCGCAGCGGAACAATCGTGTAAAGGTTGGTTACGTCCCAGCCTTCCTTGAGCATGTTGACGTGGATGACGACCTCAATAAGGTTGTCCGTATTCTCCACAGTCAGGAGCTGCTGCACAACCTCATCCTTTTCTTCGCCGCGGATATTGGAGTGAACCTGGATGACCTTGCCCTTATAACGGCCTTCAAAAAAGCTGTCATCCTCAATCATTTGCTGCAAGGCATTGGCATGGGTCGTATCAGCCGCCACCACCAGCATGAATGGCTTGACAATGGGCTTGCCGCTATTGCGGGCGTACACCTCCAACTCGACCTTCGTGTTCTCGTGAATCCGCACGCCATCTTCCAGCTTTATTTTTTCCAGACCATCGGCCGAATAGGCCGCCGCGTTGAAATTTTCGCGGGTCGCCACCGCAGGCTCCTTGATAAAGCCATCCGTCATAGCCGAAGAGAGGGGATAGCTATAGATAACATTTTTGAACGGCACTGCTTTTGCGCCGGTTTCGACTTGCGGCGTAGCAGTCAGCTCAAGGCCGAGAATGGGCTTTAGTTCGTTGATGGCGCGCACGCCGGCGGTCGCGCGGTAGCGATGGCTCTCGTCCATCAGCATGACCAGGTCTTCCAATCCGGCGAGATAATCGAAATAACTCTGTCCAATGCACTCGCTGAGCCGCTTGATACGGGGTGCGCTGCCACCCCGCACCTCGCTGTTGATTTTCGAGATGTTGAAGATATTGATGTGGACATCGTAGTCCCAGTTGACACCGGGCAGTTGGCCGTCTCGCCGTACGCCACGGCCGTCTTCGTAAGTATCGCCGGTGATCACAAGCGGCGAATGCACGGCGAATTCGCCAATGCCCTTGAAGACGTATTTCGGCGTGTTCGGCGTGAAATCGTCGATCAGCTTGTTGTAGATAGTCAGGCTTGGCGCCAGCACAAAGAAGTTGCGGATGCCTTTCGCCAAGTGCAGATAAGCGATGAATGCGCCCATGAGACGCGTCTTGCCAACACCAGTGGCAATCGCAAAGCATAACGACGGGAAGTCGCGTTCAAAATCCTCCACCGTGGGAAATTCGCTTTTAATCGCGGCCAGGGACGAAGCCAGGTCAGCGTCCTTCGATAACTTGATGATCTCACAGACACGAGCCAGGATTTCAAGAGAGGTCCGCTGCGGCGGCCGCAAACTCAGGCGATTGCTGATGGAATTGAGGTGCTGAATACTCATGTGAGGGCTCCGGGGTGAACCGCCAAGACGCCAAGGACGCCAAGAAGAGCGGAGAAAATGACGCGTTTGATTCCCTGTTTTAGTAGCGGAACGTTAAAATTAATAAGAAGCCCCAGAGGAAGTCTCAGGGCTTTGAGGTAGGACATGACTTGAGCGGTATGAATGGGTGCGAGGGCATCGACCGTCTTCAACTCAACAATCAACGAGTTGCTGATCAGGAGATCAAGTCGCCCCTCGCCGATCAGATGTCCTTTGTACTCGACACCTATTGGCTTTTGCTTCTCGAATGGTATCTTCCGCAAACTTAATTCCACCGCCAGCGCCTCTTCATAAACGCTTTCAAGATAGCCCGGCCCCAGTGTCCGATGCACCTCTATAGCCGCGCCAATCACCGCATTCGCCAGATCATCAATCTCTTTGCTTGGCTCTCTCATTATCTCTCTCCATTAAACCGCCAAGACGCCAAGGACGCCAAGTAAGAAAGAATAAAAATCTTGGCGTCCTTGGCGTCTTGGCGGTTCATCTCTTGACGGTTCATCTTTGCCTTTCTTCATTTCAGCGTGTCTAAGTCAAAAAGCGTCGGCTCGTTGTCTTGCGCCTTCTTCTTCCCTGGTCGCTGCGGCGGCGCCTGCACTTCTTCCGGGCGCATGGGCAATTCCCTGATTTCCAGCGAATAGTCGTCGCGGCCCCACTCGCATTTTTGCAGCACTGTCAGCGGGATTTTTTTCACGGTCAGGTTGGCAAACTGGTTGACATCGCATTTGAAGGCTCCGCAGCAAATCAGCAGACTGCGCTTATGGCCGACCTCGTCGCTGAGCCTGGTCAGCATTTCGGCAGTCATCATCTGGGTGGTGACATAGATGAAGTCTGCCTCTGAGCTGTAGCCTTGCTGCCAGTAGATATCGGGGTTTGGTTCGAACGTGAAGCCCTCCAGCTTGCACATCGCCTCGGCCAGCATGGCGGCATTGAACTCAGGGTTGATGACCGGGTTGCCCCAGGCGTCCTTGACGATTAGCGACGGCCCAAGCCGGTAGTAGCGGAATCCGCCGCCGCCCTGCCAGTTGACTGCCTTGCTGATGCCGCCTTGATCCTCGCCGTCAATGACTTTCTTTAAGCGCGGAATGATGTGCGTATGGCAGTGCTCGCCCAACTCAACCATAATCCAACGACGACCCATCTTGTGAGCAACAGCGCCAGTCGTACCCGAACCAGCAAAGGAGTCGAGAACTAAGTCGCCGGGGTTGGTGGCGAGAGCAATAATACGCTGTAAAAGTTTTTCTGGTTTTGGAGTTGCGAATACATCTTTTGAATTGAAAACCATTACTTCCCGCTTAGCATCCTGATTGTCACTGACCTCTGTTCGAAGCCACACTGTCATACAGACGATGCCCTCCTGCACCTCCGAAAGAAATCGTTTATACCGAGGAACATTATTGCCAGATTTTCCAAAATAGATGCGATTCTCTGCTACAAGCTCTTCAAACCTATCTTTGCTGAACCGCCAACATGTTCCAGGAGGTGGGGACACCTTGCGACCCGATGGCGTTTGTATTTCATAGATGTTTTCCGAAACACCAGTCCTTGCGAATTGCGCACCACGTTGTCCACCAGTTAAGCTGATAGTACAATCGCCAGACGTCCATACGCCACGGCTGTCGTTGTCTGGATTCTTATAGCGTGCATCTGCTTCAGCACTTCGAGGTAACATATTTGGCCGCCAAATTTCCTTTGCCTTCGCATAAACAAGAATGTGATCATGGCTATCTGACAGCCATACAGCGTTGGGTTGCGGTGATGATTTTTTTTGCCAAATACAGTTTGACACAAAATTCGTCCTTCCAAAGACCTCATCACAAAGGATCTTCAGGTAATGGCATTCATTATCGTCGATCGTGATCCAAATTGACCCGTCTTCCGACAGCAGCCGCCTTAGGATTTCCAGTCGGTCGCGCATCAGCGACAGCCACAGCGAGTGTTCGACTCCGTCGTCGTAGTGACTAAACGCCGAACCGGTGTTATACGGTGGGTCAATGAATATACACTTGACTTTACCGGTGAATTCTTGTTCGAGGGCTTTTAGGGCGAGGAGGTTATCGCCGAAGATCAGACGATTGTCGAAGAGGTCGTTGTCTGTCACCCGATGGGCTGCATGGTACGACTTTTCCGGGTCTTCGATCAGGATGCGCGGCTCCAGCTTCGGCCGGTTCTCCTTGCCGATCCAGGTCAGTTCCAGGCGTGTGTTGCTTCTTGCCATATTCAAATCCTGTCGTTGTGTCAGAAGGCGATTTGCCTACTCAGGGGTTGCCAACAATCCATCTTGGCGTCCTTGGTGTTCTTAGCGGTTAATCTTTCCGAATCTTATAGTCTCTACGCCTGCAACGTCATTTTCGGTTTGCCGTCGGTGCCCATCAGGTGCGAGAATCCGGCGGCTGTCATCATGGCGCGGCAATCGGCTGTGGTGATCTCGTTGCTCTGCCGCCACAGCGCGGTGGTGAAGCCTGCCTTCGCTTGTGCGGCCTCCTCTGCCTGGATAACCTGTTCGTCCGGTTCTCCGGCCTCGGGAAAGAAGGCGTTGGCGCCGCTGAACAAGCCGACGAGATTGGAGACGTTGACAGCAATGCTCTTGACGTTTTCCTGTCCGATTGTCGCTAAAGCGACGACGGCTGCGACTTGACCCAGACGCGGCAGGCTGACTTGCCCGTAGTGGTACAGGGGCGATCCGGGAACAGGAAATCGCTGCATCACGCCGTGCTGTGTGCATGGCAGTTCTACACCCAGCCATATCTGCTCGGCCAGCTCCTCGGGCGTGTGCTCCGGCCCCAGCGGCTCGCACATATTGTACCAGGCGAGACCGGCTTCAAGGATGCGCTCAATGGTCTTCTTGCGGTTGGCAGGCGTCATGCAGGAGTCAATACCTTCACGAAGACGGCAGACGTGAGATGCTCCAGTCACACCTGCGGTGCGGAGCTCTCGCAGTTGGGCTGTTGTGATATCGCCGACGTTGGCCAAGATTTCCAGTTGCGCAGGAATCAGTCGGCGCAATTCCGCGCACAGGTCGCGAAACCACTCGAAGCCAAAGTGGTGCATGGTCATCAGAAAGACACCTTGAGCGCCGCCGCGGGCGAACCGTTCGCAGCGAGCGACGATCTCTTCAACCGGTAGAAGCGCGGATTGAATCGATGTGTGTGACTTGGCAAAGAAACAAAAGGCGCAGTCTCCCTCGCATGGCGCCATGTTCACGCCGATTTGACCAAGAAGCAAACCGCTGTTGGCGAATCGGCGGCGACTCACGACGTTGGCTGTCGAGCGCAGCAGGGATGCCTCTAACGAATTCTCCGGCAGATGAAGCAGCTGAACAGCCTCTGCCTTTGTGATGGGCCGGCCGTGGGTTGCGTCTTCGAGAATACGCTGCACATTGGCGTCTGGTTTCATTTTTTCCTTTCGTTGCCAGTATGTTCTGCCGTATATTTTACTTTACTCAATGCATTGAGATAATTTACTCATTATATTGAGTAAGCCCAATAATTCGTTGGGCATGTTCTTTACAGCAAAGGTAAATCGGTTATCAATTGCCTCTCGGCCAAAATCTTGTTTTTGGGGAAGAAGCGCTGTCAGTTCCAGGGCGCTTATGTCTCGCTCTGCGGCTCTCCCTTAAAAAATCTTAACGTATTTCTTGGCGTTCTTGGCGTCTTGGCGGTTAATCTTCACATTTCGCCTCTTGCCCCGCGTCCCTTTTTTATGGCTTGGCCAGCTTTGCGCCGAGTTCGAATGCTTTTTTGCAGTCTTGGGGGAAGATTGTCTCATGGCGTCGGCGTTTGGCGGCGGCGTCCCACATGCCCAGGTGATATTGGCTGTAGTCCTTCACCTGCATGGTGTCAGTCGAGAGCAAGGTTTCGCAGTTTCCGAAAAAGAGTTTCATCCAGTCTTCATAGCGCTGGAAGAGGGCGTGGTAGCCAAGACTGTCGAACATCGCCTCAGGACAATTCATGGTGAATACCCAGGCGATTCGCTTGGCAGGACTCAATGGCTTGCTGGTGTCATTGTAGTTCAAATACTGGAAGAGGAAGCGTTCAAGAAAGGAGCGCATCTCGCCGGTGACTTCGCTGAAGTAGATGGGACTCGCCAGCACGATAACGTCTGCCTCGTGCGCACGTTCCAAGACAGGCGCCAGTTCGTCTTTCAGGACGCAACGCCCTAACTTCGTGCTCTTCTTTAATTTGCAGGCCATGCAGCTGACGCAGCCCCTGAACTTGAGGTCATAGAGATAGACCATCTCGGTTTCTGCGCCTGACGAGGCCGCGCCCTCAAGGACGTTCTTCAGAAGCACATCCGTATTCCAGCCCTTGCGCGGACTGCCATTGATTGCCAGCACTTTCATTGCATTCTCCGTATGCAGAGGGTGTCCAAAAAGATTTTTAACCACAAAAGACTTAGGGTGGACTATAGCGTCTACAACCTAAAATTTATGTGTCACCCTTACAGGGCTCCAAATCTATGCCATCTCACCCAGGGCTGCGCCGGACCTGGCGGCCCGGCTTACCCTGGGCTTCTATGTGTCGCCCTCCGGGCTTTTGCCGCTTTGCTGCTGTACTACTATCAGCCAGAATCTTGTTTTTTGTAAAAGATTTTCCGCAAATCAGGATTTATGTGTCGCCCTTACATGGCTTCCAATGTTATTATACGCCTTACCCAGGGCAGCGCTGCGCTTGCCCTGGGCTGGTATGTTGCGCCCCGTTGGGGCTTTTGCCGCTTCGCGGCGGTGGACTTGGTGGACGGTGTGGACGTTGTGGACGGCGGCTACCAAGATTTGACATTTTTAGCGTTTCTGCCGCTACACGACATGCCCTAAAAAATCTTAGTGCCATCCTTGGCGTCTTGGCGTCTTGGCGGTTAAAAATAGGTTGTGGACGGGTAGTCCACCCTAGGAATGTTATGGACTCTGCTTGTCGTATGTAAGCCTGGCGGCCCAAAGGGCCAGCAACATAAAGCGATATTTGACAGGATACACTGGGATAGGCAAAGTATCTTCATCTTCTAACAACTTGCGTTAGAATTTCATCACGACGGGTTCGTTTTTGAAAGACCATATAGTCGCGGTGACGGTTCCAGGCTGGAAATAGAGAACCATGGTGTTCTCGTCATCAGCGGAGTACATTGACTTCAGGTTCTCGTATTCATCCAGCATGGAGGCTTTGGCTTCGCGGCGCTTGTCATCAACCAGGACGCCTGACACGCGAATCCACTCGCTCCCTTTCAAGGCGCAGAGTTCCACCTTGCCGTTAGCAAGTATCTGCTGCGCTACATTTTTCTTTCGTCCCATCTGGATGTAGAGCTTGCCTTCGAAGATATGAATGGTTCCGAACGGCCGCACCCTGGGCTGGTCTTTGTCAACGGTTGCGATGAAGTAATGCCCCGCATCCTTGATGAATTGATAGGTCTTTTGCATTGACATCTTGTTTTCCTCCATAGGCTTGTAGTTGCTGGTGACTGATGATATGCTCAGGCATCGGCTCCTGGCATTGGGCTTTTTATACTAATAAATTTAAGTATTCGAATCAGGAAATCAAATTGCAGTGGCATGGGTTTTAGATGAAAGCCGTGTTACTTTACCTTAATATCCGATCAAGTATCAACATCCTAATTGCTGGCTGTCTTCCTCTTTTAGCAGGTAAGGAGCAACAGGACATTGAATGGCGGGCTGCACTTTTTCTTTTTCAGTATTGATGGGACAGAAATTACAAGCAGTCCAAAGATCATTTTTAAGGAAGTCGATAAAATTTTGTTGCGTACAGGGGGTAGTTAAATCAACGTAGTCAGACGGTTTTGGTTCATATAACTTCATGGCAGCAAAAGCGCTGCTTCGCGGGCAAACATGTAATTGGCTATGGAAAATAGAATAGCAAAAGTTACTGCATGAATTGAAAACAGCCCTTAATTCACTGTCGCTTAGCTTCATATCTTGGAATTTTTTAGCTTTAACCCAAATTAAATTTTCATCAAGATGACAGTGGACGTCATGCTCAAGCAAGAATTTTTGGATTTCTTTTCCTTTCAGGATTTTTTCCAGTTCTTTATTGGCTGAGTAGTTGGAAATAGCTACACTGCTTTTATGACGATATTTCTTCAATACCGTGAGCAATTCAGGAGAAACCATTATGGTGCCATTGGTTACGATCACGACATGCTTGATTTGTTTTTTCCCGCAGGCGTATTCCACAATGGACGGCAGCTCCTTATTAAGAAGTGGCTCGCCGCCAATAATTCCCAACATATTTATGCCATTTACTCCGCACAGAAAATTACTGATATCCTTTTTGAAATCGTTCAAGGTTACCGTATACTGATTTTCCGGCGAAATATATGGAATGTAATTAAAGCAGTCACGGCATCGCAGATTGCAACGTGTAGTAACAATATATTCGGCAGCAGGAAAGACGAGTCTTCGCAGAAAAAATAACTCTATGTAGGTATAGAGCTTTGCCAGCCATTTGAACCGCAACATAGAAAAAATTTTTTTTGAACCCAAATGAAACATGCGGCGTTTTATATAGCGCCTGTGAAAAGTATTCCACTCTGTCTGATTCATTTTAAGATTCATATTTGTCGCCTTTTCTTGTTGATGTCAAGATATTTGGATATTGGTGGGTATGAAGACGTATTAGTCGAAGATAATTTCTAAATTTTCGCAAATTGTTGAAAATATAGGTAATGTACGAAATATTGTGATAGGAGTAGATACTTGACAGGGTGCATCTGAATCTTTATTTTGATGAGGCGCCTAAATTTGCCGAAACAAGAAGATTCGGATGCAAGGGAAAATTAGCATGAATTTGGTGTTCAGCAATTCTGAAGACAAATTTCCTCTTCAAAGAGTTGGTTATGAGTAAGCGTGAATCAATCCTCGAGGGTAAGCTGTTCGATTTCCAGACCAAGTACCTTGCTTACTTTTTCCAGGGTGCTTTTCTGATTGCTTTCAGCATTTTCGATTTGACTGTAGGCGCTTTGCGTAATTCCTAAAGCCTCCGCAACTTCTTTTTGTGTTTTTTTGAGATATACTCTCCATGCTTTAATAAAGGAACAATTATTGTCATATTTATAATCAATGACCTCTTGCGGAAAAGTCAATTTGTCGGCTTGATTTTCCGTCATTTCGGCTTTCTTTAGCAATTGCTCATATTGCGCAAAGGGCATTACTGCAAAAGCCGGCCTCCCATCCTGCATAATAACTTGAACGTTCATAGCCTTTTTCTCCTTGAAATAGAATTTTCAGCCTCCCTGTCACTACTTTAATATGTCCTGCTATCTCGCTTTTTTACTTCCTCAATTGCAGCGTTAATTCTTTAAGACTTATATTCTACCATAAAATATATGTCTTTTCAAGAAGGAAGCTAATATTTCTTAAAAAACATTAGTTTTAGGCTTATACAAAGGGGGTTTTTTGAAATTTTGCCGCAGGTTGAAGGTGGCGCGGCCGTCCCGATTGCGATTTTCGCCTGCCCTGTCCGATTACAGGCCAAAACCTGAAAAATGTTTCAAACACCGGCGCCTGACATTGCGGACAAATAAAAAAGCCTCAACCCGTTAGGATTGAGGCTTTTAAGCTGGTCGGGACGGAGAGATTCGAACTCTCGACCTTTTGACCCCCAGTCAAACGCGCTAAACCAGACTGCGCTACGTCCCGATGCCAAGAAACGCGGTCTTAAGCAGATAATAATGTACACCATGACCGCAGTTCTGCAAATGACAGCCGGCGTTTTTCCCGAACCTGCGCCTCGAAACCGGTACTCGCTCAGCCTTTGTTAGTTGGAGTAATCTTTAGGCTGCCGCGTGGGAGCCAATTCTGGCTCGGTGGGTTATATTATAAATTATGTCCGCTATCATGGCTGCGGCCATGACTTGTTCGAACATTTGGCGGCGCCCTGCCCCGCCCTGGAGACTTCTTGATGGACTTGAAGAAAATACTTGATGATTTCAAGGCTGACCGGCTCAGTCGCGACCAGGCTGCTGAATTGCTGGTGAAGCCGCCCTGCGAATCACTCGATTTTGCCAAGTTGGACCATCACCGCCAATACCGCAAGGGCCAGCCTGAAAGCGTGTTCTGCCCCGGAAAAACTCCGGAGCAGCTCGCGGCCATCTTCCAGCGTTTCCAGGAGGCAGGCAGCAATGTCCTCGGCACGCGCGCCTCTCAGGAGCATTACCAGGCTGTCAAAGCCGTCATTCCGTCTGTCGAGTACCACCCGGTGGGGCGTCTGCTCTCCTTGGTGCTCACTCCGGTTGAACAGCGCGGCTTGGTGGCTGTCTGCACGGGCGGCACGGCAGACATTCCGGTGGCAGAGGAAGCGGCGGGCGCGGCTGAATTCTTAGGCAGTCGTGTGCTCCGCTGCTATGACATCGGTGTGGCTGGCATTCATCGGCTGTTTGCCAACTTGGATGAACTGCGCCGCGCCAACGCACTGATTGCGATTGCCGGCATGGAGGGGGCCTTGGGCAGCGTCCTGGCTGGGCTGGTGGCCAATCCGGTCATCGCGGTTCCCACCTCGGTCGGCTATGGCGCTTCGTTTCAGGGTCTGGCCCCGTTGCTGACTATGCTCAATTCCTGCGCCGAAGGGATGGCCGTGGTCAACATTGACAATGGCTTTGGCGCTGGTTATATTGCTTCACAAATCAATCTTCTGGCCGTTGGCAAGGCCAGTTCTGACGCAAAAAACAGCTGTTGAGGCCAGCAATCGCCGGCGTTGTCCGGCACCATTCCTGCCCTGTCTGGACGCTTGGTGAATGCCAAGCATTCCCGGCATTACAGCGGCTTTTTCTTTTTTCTTCAATACCACGGCTTTTGGAGATTATCATGATTTTACCCCACGCATTGACCATCGCCGGCTCCGATTCGGGGGGCGGCGCTGGTATTCAAGCTGATCTGAAGACTTTTTCTGCGCTGGGCGTCTTTGGCATGAGCGCTATTACTGCGGTGACAGTCCAGAACACAACATCCGTGCTCGGCGTCGAGGAGATGCCGCCGGACGTTGTCGCCGGGCAGATCGATGCCGTGTTCAGCGACATTCGGGTTGATGCTGTCAAGATCGGCATGCAGTTTTCTTCGGCCACCATCGTTGCGGTCGCAGCTTGTCTGCGGCGTTGGCAGCCGCCCTTCGTGGTCTTGGATCCGGTCATGATTTCGAAGAGCGGCTGCGCCCTTATGCAGCCGGAGGCTAACACTGCCTTGCAGCGGGAGCTGCTGCCTATCGCCTCCCTGGTCACTCCGAACATTCCCGAAGCTGAGACCATCACCGGCATGAGCATCAAGTCACGCAGTGACATGGAAAAGGCCGCTGCGGTGATTGTTGCGCTGGGGGCGAAGGCGGTTCTGGTCAAGGGCGGCCATAGCACCGGCAATGCTGACGACCTGTTTTTTGACGGGCATGACTGTCATTGGCTGCCGGGCGCCCGCATTAACGCGCGCAATACGCACGGCACCGGCTGCACCCTATCCTCGGCCATCGCCGCCTTTACCGCACGGGGCATGACCTTGCTGAATGCCTGCCGCCAGGCCAAGAGCTATGTCCGCGGCGCCATGGCAGCCGGCCTGGAAGTCGGTCATGGCTGCGGTCCCTTGCATCATTTTTTCCAATGGTATGGCGAGACAGCCACGACTTCGTCAACCGAGCCTGTAAGCAAAGCCGCCGGGCGAGCACGAGCGGGAATTACCCCAACAAAGATAAAGGACAAGGCCGCTAAGCTCGAAAAAATCATTTCCGCGCTGGCTGCGATCCGTTCGGAGCAGCCATTGGTGCATCATCTCACGAACATGGTCACCGTCAATGACTGCGCCAACGCCGTGTTGGCAGTGGGCGGTTCGCCCGTCATGGCGCCGTGCCAGTGCGAGGTGAGCGACATGGTTGGATTGTCACGCGCACTGTTGTTGAACATCGGCACGCCGGACGAGGCTTCCGAGGGCGCCATGATCGCGGCCGGTCAAGCCGCTAACGCCCAAGGCATTCCTGTTGTCCTCGACGCCACCGGCTTCGCCGCCACGCCATTTCGGCGGGCGCTGGTCAAGACGCTCCTGGACAGCGTCGATGTTGTGATCTTGCGCGGCAACCTAGCCGAGATCAAGGCGTTGGCGGGTCTGTCAACAGGTGCGCTCGGGGATAAGCCGACGGAGGACGTCTTCGGCGACGCCAGCGAGGCCGACGCCAGTGCTGACGAGACGTTGCGGCAGGCGTGCCGCCTGGTCGCTGACGTCTCCCGGCGCTATGGCTGCGTCATCGCGCTCACTGACGCACAGGACGTGCTCAGCGACGGCAAGGTCACTTTCACGATGGCCAATGGTCATCCGATGATGACGCGCATCGCGGGCGCCGGCTGCATGGCCAGTTCGCTGTGCGCCACCTTTGCGGCCGTGCTTCCGAATGAGCCTCTCCTGGCAGCGGCGGGGGGCATCACCTGCTTGGCCATCGCCGGGGAAATCGCGGCCGAGAACCTGCGGGACGGCGAAGGGACAGGCGCGTTCCATACTCGCCTCATTGACGCTCTTTCCCTGCTTTCCTCGGCTGACTTGCAGAAGCGGTTGCGTTGCTCGCTGCACGTCGGATAATCGCCGCAGGTCGGACGCCTTACCATACCCGCCCCCAGCCCATGACGCATCATCAAGGAGTCTTCAACATGCATGTCATCACGAATTTCGGCGCTGTCGCGGACGGCAAGACGGTCAACACACTCGCCATTCAGGCAGCGGTTGACGCCTGTTCAGCTGCGGGCGGCGGCATGGTACTGGTTCCGCCCGGGACATTCGTCACCGGCACGGTCTGGCTGCGCAACGGGGTTGAACTGCACCTGGAAAAGGGCGCTGTCTTGCTTGGAAGTCCTAACCTGGATGATTACAATGCTGACGACGCCTTTCCGCAGAACATGCGTTCGGAACGCGAACAATGGAACGGCGCTCACCTGATTCTAGCAGTTGAAGTGCATGATGTCGCCCTCACTGGCAGCGGTTGCATCGACGGCAACGGGCCGGCCTTCTTTGAGCCGGAAGCGCCGCCAGTAGAGCCGCGTTTCGGCTGGAGCCAGGGCATCCGTCACGCCAAGGACAAAGAGCGGTTGCGCCCCGGCCAGATGGTCATGTTCTGCGAATGCACCGGCGTCCGCGTCAGCGGTCTCACCCTGCGCAATGCCTGTTGCTGGACCTGCCTGTTCTACGGCTGCGAAGATGTTATCGCCACTGGATTGCAGATTAACAATCCGCCGGATGCAGCCAATACCGACGGCATTGACATCGACTGCTGCCGCCGAGTCGTGGTGAGCGACTGCCTGGTCTGCACTGGTGACGACGCCATCACCCTGCGCGCCAATCCCGCACGTCTCAAAGACAAGACGCGCGTCTGCGAGGACGTGGTCATCACCAACTGCGTGCTTGACACCTCGATTTGCGCTTTCCGCATCGGCGTCGGCTCAGGCGTTATCCGGCATGCCGCCATTTCGAATATTGTGATTCAGCGGGCGACGACGGCCTTTCTGTTGCAGTCGGCCTATCGCGAGCCGTCGACCGGAGTGGCGATTTCTGATTTGGCCATTGCCAACATCCAGGCTCACGTGGTCGCCTTCCCGTTTCGCATCGTCTCGGGAGCGCCTTCGGCGACGGCGCAGATTGAGAACATTCGGGTGAACGGCTTTTATGGCTCCTGCTATGGCGGCTGCGACTTTGCGGGCAGCGCCCTCACCCGTCCGCGTCATCTTCGTTTCAGCCACGTCGATTTAACGGTCGGGCCGTGTCCCCTGGACCCGGCGCCGGCAGCTTATCCCGACACATTTTTGCGCTTCCGGCAGGTTGACGACGTCCGCCTCGACCATTTTCAGGTCACGTGGCGGGATCAGCATCCGGCCTGGCGGCAAGCGATGAGCATTGAGGACGCCACGGTCATCCTGGAGGACACCTGTGACGTGCCCGAACCGCCCTCCGTCGCTTCCAAGGCATAATGAACAAACAAGGACACGAAGATGGCAAAACCTAAGCGATTTCTGTTTTTTGGCGCGCATCCTGATGATGCTGACTTGCTGTTCGGCGGCACGGCGATCAAGTTGGCGCGGGCCGGGCATGTGGTCAAGCTGGTCTCCACTTGCAATGGCGATTGCGGCCACCACCTGATGCGTCGAGCCGAACTGGCGGCGCGACGCTATTTAGAGACGCAGGATGCCGCCGCTGTGGCCGGCATCGAGGAATACCAGGTGCTGGACAACCACGACTGCGAGATTGAATGCAACCTGGAAAACCGCAAGGAGATCGTCCGGATTATTCGCCGTTTTCAGCCTGACGTTGTCATTTCGCACCGTGCGGTCGACTATCATGCCGACCACCGCCACACTGGCCAGCTGGTCATGGATGCGGCGTACCTGGTCGGCGTCCCGCTCTTCTGCGAAGACACGCCGATTCCGCCGCGCGCGCCGGTTTTCGCCTACTGCTACGACCGCTTCACAGACCCGCGGCCTATCCGCGCGGATGCTGCCGTTGAAATCGACTCTGTCATGGACGTCAAGCTGGCCATGCTCAACTGCCATGTGTCGCAATTTTATGAATGGCTGCCTTTTGACAAGGGCTTTAAGGATTTCAATCATCTGACGATGACGACAGAGCAGAAGCGCAATTGGCTGCTGACTCACTGGGGCGTGCGTTTCCAGACTGCGGCCAACCTCGGACGCGACACCCTTATCAAGACGTATGGCGACAAGGGCAAAACCGTCAAGTGCGCTGAAATCTTTGAATTCTCGCCGTATGGCCGGCCGATGCCGGCAGACGAGTTCCGGGTGCTGTTCGAGCCGTAAGCCCAGCCCGTGCCCATTATGCCTGCGACTACGACTGACAAGCCATTTTCCCTGCTGGTCAAGCCGGTGTCGTTTGACTGCAATCTGCGCTGCCGTTATTGCTTCTACCTGGAGAAGGAGGCGCTGTTCGGCTCGCAACGCCACTGCATGTCGGACGAGGTGCTGGAGGCGATGATTGTGAACTACTTGCAGAGCCGTCAAGAAGTCTATTCCCTGGCCTGGCAGGGCGGCGAGCCTACGCTGGCCGGCATTGACTTCTTCCGGCGAGCAGTTGGCTTCATGGAGAAACACGGCAAACGCGGCGTCAACTTCGCCAATGCCTTGCAGACTAACGGCACGCTCCTGGACGACGCCTGGGGCGAATTCCTGGCTGAATATCGTTTTTTGGTGGGGGTCAGCGTCGATGGCCCGGAGACTTGGCATGACCTCAATCGGCGCACGGCCGACGGCCGCGGCACTCATGCGGCAGTGCTGCGCGGCCTGGATGTCTTGCGACGTCATCGGGTCGAATTCAATATCCTCACCCTGGTCAACAGCGCGACGGTACGCGAGCCGCTGGCGGTCTACCGCTATCTGCGGGACGAACTCGGCGTCGTCTTCCACCAATACATCGAATGCGTTGAATACGATGAGGGCGGCAAACTTATGCCCTATGCAGTCACCGCCGAACAATGGGGTGACTTCCTCTGCCAGATTTTTGACGAATGGTATGCGCAGGATCAGGAGCGGGTGTCGGTGCGGTTGTTTGACACGATTCTGCACAAGTTGCTCACCGGCCAGGCCAACACCTGCGCCGCTTCCCGCGAATGCGGCCAGTATCTCGTCATTGAGCATGACGGTGGTGTCTTCCCATGCGATTTTTTCGTGCAGCCAGACCTCAAGCTCGGGAATGTGCTGCGGCTGCCTCTGGCACAGGCCCTGGCCTCGCCGCGAATGCAGGCCTTTGCTCAGCGTAAAGCAAAGACGCTGCGCCAATGCCGCTCCTGCGAATTCAACCCTTATTGCGCTGGCGATTGTCCGAAAAATCGTTTCCAGAACGCCAGTCTCCTGTGTGAGGGCTGGAAGAAATTCTATAACCACGCCCTGGGGCGTTTGAAGCAAATTGCCGCAGACCTGCAACGTCGCTGCGCTGGGTAAGGCGTTTTGTCAGGGTGAGGAACCACACCTAAACTACGTACGGTACGTACTGCAAGCTAAAGCTTGAACTACGTACGATTGTCGCAGGATACTGTCCACTAATACCGCAAGGAGAATTTATCCATGGCCAACCAACCTTCTTCCCTTGGCGATCGGCGCGCCGTTCGCATCGCCTTGCTGCAGAACACCGGCTTTGCCAGTCCGGCCTCGGCCATTGCCGACACTGACCGGCTGGTGGCC
>JAAZKI010000298.1 GCA_012799905.1 Lentisphaerota bacterium
CCGGAACGCAGTTCGCGACTTGCTCACCGGAAGCAAGAGGCAGACGGTGGCAGGGAGTGCGCAGACCACCAGATAGACGATGGTCCAGAACGACATGGATATGTAAAGATAAAGCGATAGCATCAGAGGCTTTTCAGTCCAAAGGGAGTTTTTATTTCTTCTGCAATTTGGCGGCCAGGTCAGGGTTTTCCTTGACCAGCTTCAGGAAGAAGGCATGGAGGTCGCCCAGAGTGACGATTTGGCGCAGTTCCTCGTTCTGGCGCAGAGAGATGCCAAAGGTGCGCTGCAAACCGACCATCATGTCGACGATGTCCAGGCTGTCTAAGCCAAGATCGCGGAAAATCTCCTTTTCCGGCAGCAGGTCAGCCGGGTCAATTTCAAATTGTTCGACAAAGACCGCGTTGACAGCGGCGATGATGTCTTCAGACTGCATGATTTTTCCTTAATTGCCAATATGAAAAGAAAATTGATGGAAAATGGATGGGTTCGGGCCTAGCCAGGGAAAGCTTTCCCGACCACGACAGCGTTGACGCCGCCAAAGGCAAAGCTGTTTTTGATAAAGGTGTTGATGCGGGCGGGCCGGTTGGCTTGAACATGGTCAAGGCCAGCGCAGTCCGGCCCTGCCGCAGTCAGATTCTTCGTCCCGACGATGATGTTTTGGGCGATCATTTCGAGAACTGCTGCTAGTTCGATGGCGCCGGAGGCGGCGAGGGTATGGCCGAGATGTCCCTTCAGGCTGGACACGGGCGTATTGGCGCCGAACAAGTCACGCAACGCCGCAGCTTCTTCAGCATCGCCTTGGCGTGTGCCGGTTGCATGGGCGCTGATCAGGTCGACGTCTTCCGGCCGGAGGTCAGCGTCCTCCAAGGCGGCGGCCATGCAGCGGCCGATGGCGCGCCGGTCAGACTGGCTGATATGTTCGCCGCTGCTCATGGTGGCGTAGCCGGTCACTTCGGCGAGGATGCGGGCGCCGCGGCTGACAGCGTGTTCCAACGACTCCAGCACGACGATGCCGGCGCCTTCGCCGCAGACCAGCCCGGTTCGGGCGACGTCAAACGGCCGTGAAATTTGGTCAGGCGGTCGGTTGTCCTTGTTTTCCGCCTGGGCGAACAGTTGCTTGAAGGTCAGAGCCACAGCCGGGGTCACTTCGTCGCTGCCGCCGGCCAGCATGACGTCCTGGCGGCCGAGTTGAATTTGTTCATAGGCGACGCCAATCGCTTGCAGCGACGAGGCGCAGGCCGAGCATGGCGACAGCAGAACGCCGCGCAGACCCATGGCATTGGCGACATTGAAAGCGGCAGTATGCGCCGCACTCTTGAAAAATTGCTGGGCAGAGATATAATCCTGTTGACCTTGAAGCAGGAGCGAGCAGGATTCCATGATGCTGGACGCGCTGCCCATGGTCGTGCCGACGGAGCAGCCGGCGCGACCAGAGCCGAGAATGTCTTCGCTCAAACCGCTTTCTTTCACTGCTTGGGTGGCTGCTAAGGTGGCAAACAGCGCCGCCGGCCCCATGGAGCGGCGGAAGCGCCGGTCGATTTGCATGACCGCGTCCTGGTCAAGGGTGACCGGAGCGGCGACAATGTCCGTCGGCAGGATGGCAGCCCATTCCGGCATGGCGCGGACGCCGCAGGCGCCATTGAGCAGGGCAGCCAGGAGTTCCTGGCGACTGTGGGCCAACGAACTGATTACTCCGGCTCCAGTGATGACGACGCGCGTTTTTGACATGGCTATGCTCCCAAGCGTGAAGACAGCAAGCGTTGATACGTTTCCTCGCCAATGACCTGTCGGAAAAGTAGAAAGGAGACTAACATAACGCCGAGAACGCCGGGCACCAAGGCGCTCTGGCCAATAGCATGCCAATTGCGGACGGGAAGGCGTCCAAACAGGCGCGGCCCGCCTGCGCATTGTCTCACGCCATAGGCGCTGGAGAGCGGCGGGATAAAATCGCGATGCGTGAGCGGTGAGGACGTGGCCAGAACGGTCAGCTTACCCTCATGTTCGGGGTGTGCTTGGTAGATGGCGGCCAGGAGTCTTTTTTCAGCGGCGGCTTTGTCTGCCTGGTACGCAGCGTCACGTCCTCGCGGCCAGGTCTGGTCGGCGTCAAGGCAGGTGCTGGTGAAGGCCGTGATGGTCTGGACGCGACGGCCAGCGGCAGTTTGTTCGGTGGCTGTGACGATGCCGGTGGCGGCGGCCTCTTCCTGGCCGAGCAGGATGTGGTTTAAGTCAAGCGAATTGAGGCAAGAGGTCAGCCGTTGCTCGACGTCGAGGCTGGCGTCGAGAACGCCATACAGGGTGAAGAAGCCGCAAGTTTCCGGCAGTCTAGTGATTTGTTCGCGGTAATATGCTTTGACAGCTTTTGGTGGAAGCAGTTTCAGGATGGCCTTGGGGTGAATGGCGAAGTAGGCATCGTCGAAAACGATGGTGTTTCCGTCAGTACATTCGATTTGGTGGCAGTTCCGGTTGACCAGGTCAATGCCGCGGCGTGGGGCAACGCCGGTCCGGATGGTGACGCCGTGCCGTTTGGCTTCGCGCAGAAAGCCTGTGAGGAGGGCGCGGCCGCCGTGCCGCACCCTGGCGATGCGGCTGTCCAGGCCGTGGCTGATCCGGAAATGGTGGTTGACCGAACATTCGCTGGGCGGGGTGCCATGACAGGTGGCGTTGGCAGTGAGCACGGTGCGCAGTTCGCCGACGATACCCAGCTGGTTCAAAAATTCGTCCAAAGTCAGGAAGTCGTATTCAGACAGGTTGCTGTTGAGTTGTTCGGCATCGCAGCGTACATCAAACATGGGGGTGTTGGCAAAGGCGTCCTGCTCGGCTTGGTAGTAGGCGAAGATTTTTTCGCGGTCGGCTGGGAATCGTTGGGACAGGTATTCCGCGATGGCTCGGACTCCGCGCGGCCAGTCATAGCGGCTGCCGGTGGGCGTCAGGTACACCGAACTTTGGAAGGGCTCTTCCTGGACCAGGTCAGCGATTCCGA
>JAAZKI010000216.1 GCA_012799905.1 Lentisphaerota bacterium
ATTGTCGGATGTCACCGGGCAGTGCAGTGGCTGTATGAGCGCGCCGACGTGGACCGCCAGCATTTTGTCTGCTACGGCGGCAGCCAGGGCGGCGGCATGGGCTTCAACCAGGTCGCGCTCGGCGGCGGGCGGTTTACTGCCGCTTTGTTCCATATCCCGTTCCTGTGCGACACCGCAGGCGTGCTGATTGGAAGACACCCAGGCCGGAAAATCATGGATGGAGTCGAACTCGAAACAGCGTTGCGCTCCATGGCCTATTTTGACCCGGTGCATTTTGCACGGCGAATTACGTGTCCGGTCATGGTGACGGTCGGATTTGTCGACAACACGTGTTTCCCGTCCGGCATTTATGCGGCATACAACCAGCTGGCCGGCGAAAAGGTGGTGCTTAACTGCCTGGAAAGCGGCCACGGCAAACACTTTGACTATGGCAGGCACCGAACACCGATGTACGCCTGGCTGACGAATAGGATGAGAAGAGATTTTTAGTGGACAGTGGACAATGGACGTTAGTGGACAGGAGTGGACTTTAGTAGACAGTGGACGATGGACGTTAGTGGACTTTAGTGAACAGCAGGCGCGGGCGAGAATAAGGGCGCGGGCGCAGCGTGGTGTCTCAACCAAAAAAAAGACACCGCGCCGGCATAATGCTGGCGCGGTGTCTTGTTGGGGCATCGTTGCTTCCAAGTAGAGGCACGTGCCGCCGTGCGAGCCGGTTTTACTCGGCCTTTTCCGTGGCGTTGGCTTTCGGGCAGGCCGCCTTCTGGGCAGCGCAGCAACCGGTTTTGCGATAGGCTTTCATGCCGGCGCCTTTGCCCATGCCGCCTCTGCCTTCTGCCTTATAGGGACATTCGGCCTTGCAAGCGCCTTTGGCTTCGCCCATGGCGCATTTGCCTTCGGCTCTGCGAGTGCATTCCATCTTGCAAGCGCCTCTGGCTTCGCCCATGGCGCATTTGCCTTCTGCCTTGTAGGGGCATTCGGCCTTGCAGACGTCTTTTCCCGCAGTCATGGCGCAGGCGGCTTTGCGACAAGTCATCGTCGCTTCGGCCTGGCTCCAAGCCAATCCGGCAGCCATTGTCAGAGCCATCACCATCAGTAATGACATAGTTTTTTTCATGGTTTCCCTCTTTTTTCCGAGTTTTTTGCTTCCCGACCATTAGCCACGCGGGAGTCTGTGGGTGTTCATGCGAACGGATGCACCAAATAAGACCGCTGCATTGTAAGACAGTTCCCGAAAAAAAAGACATTTTTTCAAAAAACGTCAAAATGGCTTTTTCAGGGTGATGGCAGGCATTTTTGGTTGTTAGGGCAGAGTAGTACAACGCCCGCCATCCGTCGTGGTCATTCCGCGATATACGGCTTGAGGTTGATGAAATTGAGGAGGCGTTTCTGGCCGACTGCGCCTTCGGCGTCCGTGAAGGTCAGGGTCATTTTCTCGGCTGTGGCTTTGAAGACGACCCGAGTGGTGATGATTTCGCGCAAGTGCTTCCATTCGCCCCAGCCGCCGCTCCAGCCTTTCGGGTAGCGGACGTCGTAGCCCAGTTCCGGCAGCACCTCGGCGTTGTCAAGGCTGACCCGAACCATGGGATGCTGAGCGACGTTTTTCGGATTTTCGATGTCTTCGGGGTCGCTAGTGACAAAGGCCAGGGCATAGAGCCGACCGGGCACGAGGTTGACCGCCGTCTGGGAGAGCGTATTGACGCCATTGGCCTGGCGCTCAAAGTAGGCGGTGGTGTCGCCGGTCTCCCGCGGCATGCCGCGGCGTTGCAGATGTGTGCGGCCATACTCCTTGATGGTCAGAGGGCGTAGCGATTCCGGCGCTGCCGGAACAGCCGTCCAGCTGGCAAACCCGTCCTCAAAATCGCAATTTTGCAGGTGGCCGGGGGCGTAGGTCAGCCCGTATTGCTTTGACAGCATCTCAGTATTGCCGTCAATGCCGTAGTGGCGGACCAGCTTGGCTACCCAACGGGTCAATTCCTCGTCGCAGTGGCTGATGTTATAGCAGCCGACGCCGAAGAGGCCTTTAGCAGCCGGGTCGGTCGCGAGCTTTTGGAAGAACATGTCAAAATAATACTTGATGTCAACGTGCGGGTAAACGTTGACATTCCAGACGCCGTTGGTAGTCAGGCCGGTCATTACGAACATGACGCGGTCGGCAGCGTCCGGCGCGCACTGCTTGGCATGGTGCATGATGTTGCGGATGCGCTCGTCAAGGTGGCTGTTCGCTTCCTCCTCGGACGGCTGCGTGACGACGTAGGTCTCGAACAGGATTTTGCCTTTGCCCTGAGAGACGTTGGTGCACGCCGAAAAGACGTTTTTGTGCACCTTTGGGTTGTCCAGTTCGCAGCCGCCGCAAATCCATGTATAGACGTATTTGTCGAAGTCTTGCAGTTCCCAGCAGGCGTCGGCGACGGTTAGGTTTTGGAACGGGAGGGCGGTGGAGCTCAATTCGTCGAGAGTCAGGCCTAATGTCGTCGGCATATTCCGGTTAGTGCGGATGGCCTCGGCGAGTTTTTCCGGCTCGTCGCTGCTCTTCAGGTTGATGCTGCCGATGACGCCGATGCCGCGTTCCTTGAGTTCGGCGTCAATCGCCTGGTTGAAGGGATTTCTGGGAATCCAGGCGCCGGTGTTGTGGAAGTTGAACGAATGCCAGAGATGACGACGGAAGAAGTCGAGGTCATAGCGATAGATGCCGATGTTGGTTTTTTTGACGACCATGAGCGGATAGACCATCAGCTGAGGGACGGTGCGGACTAAAAGACGGCTGTTGAGCGGCGGGCGGACAATCCGCAGGCGGCGCTGGCCCTGCCCCAGGAAACGCATGGTCTCGGAAGCCTCGCCGGGCCGGTGGATGACAATCGGCGAGGCGTCGTCGTCAAGGAAAATCTGCGCTTCCGGCGATGGCTTGTCAAAGCCGATGAAGACCCAGCCTTCGCGCGGGTTGATGAACTCGTGTTCGCCTTCAGTGGCCGGCGTGTTGATTAGTTCGCCGACCAGGTTGTTGAGCGGCGTGACCGCAGCGGCCGGAGCCGGCTCGATGGCGCGGATGGTGTATGTGCTGGTCGTGATCACCTTGCCGGTCTCTTTGTCAACCAGTTCGGCCTGGAGTTGGCCTTGGCCGAGTTTGAGGCCGCCCAGCACAGTCTGGCAACGGTTGCCGGCCAGCATCGGGAACGCCGCTGCTGCCGAGAACTCAGTCTGACCGGCCATGCGAGTGGCGACGCGGATTTCATACGCGGCCAATTCCTTGGGCAGCTTCGGAGCATAGAAGAAATTCATGACCGGATTGGTGATGTCAACCCGGGTAAGCAACGGATAAATCGGCACCAGGCGGTGATTGCGGTGCTCCCATTGCGGAATCGGCTTTGATTCAGCCAGGCCCTTTTCGGTCAGCGGTATCAAAAAAGGCGCACAGAAATCGACCGTGCCTTCGCTTTTGGTGGCGTAGATGGCGAAATAATAGGCGTTGTCCTTGCTTTCCGGCGCCACGATTTCGGCCTCCATTTTGAGCCACCCGTCGGTTTTTTCCGGAATCAGCTTGGTGCCGACTTCCTTGGTCCAGCCGACATTGTAGATGATGATGGATTTGCGCGGAGCCTTGAAGCCGTTGGTGCGCACATAGCCGCCGATGCGGTATTTTTCGCCGGGGACAAGGGTGATGCCCGGCTGCACGAAGCGGATCAACTTAGTCAGGTCAAGGCGGACGGCGTCAGCGCCGTCAACGCCATCCTTGGGCAGCAGCGTAACTGAACCGGGGTGCTTCAATTGATCCGTAGTCCAGTCGATGATAAAGTCGTCGTGGTCTGTCCTGAATTCTGGATTGGTGACGAGATTGGCTGCGGTGGCGGGAAGGGCGAGGGCAAGGGCGAGGACGAGCAAGGCGGATTTGAAAAAGTTGTGCATGATGGCTCCTGGCTGAGGGATGTATTAGGCTGCTGGCCTGGCAGCGCGGAGTGTCGAGGCTAAGTCGCTTTATTCTGTTCCCGGCGGCTTCTGGGTCGAGGCCGCATTAACGGCGTTGGGCAAGGGGTGGACGACGCTCATTTCACGGAGGATTTCCGGCAGGATGGAACGCAGGCGGCCGTCTTCAATCAGGTCATAGAAGGACGTCTTCAATTTTTGGAAGGCGAGGGTGATGGCGATGGGCGCGTTGGTCCAGCCGGTCTCGGCGCACCAGGCGCCCCAGCCGGCGTCGGCCGAGCTGCTCCAGTATTCCCAGAGCTGATAGTCGAAGCCGCGCAGCCAGGCGCCGGATAACTCGGGGTGCTCGGGCGAGACGGCTTGGACACGTATAATGAAGTCAGTTATCCTGTCGCTGAGTTGGCGCCAGTGCTCGTTGCCGGTGGCAGCGTACGCCTCGTGCAGGCCGGCATACGCGAATGGCACGGTGTAGAGCAGGTCGCAGCAGGGGTCGCCATTCTCTTGGATAAGGCACGCTTCGCGGGTGCCGTATTCGGCGTTGCTGCGCGGCGGCGGGTAGGTGGCCAGCTCAAGGTCGCGTACGGTGTCAGCGATGGCGCCGCAGGGCTGGAACAGCGCTTCCAGGTCAGCGACGACGCGCTCCAGCCAGGCGCGGTGCTGGGGCGTATCTTCCAGGCGCAGGAGGAAACTCAAGGGCATGATTAACTTGGCGACTTCCGCAGAATAGTTGTTCATCCATTGCAAGCGCGGGTAGTCTTGCATGACCGTGGTCAGGCCTTTCCGCGCCACATCCAGGAATGGCTGATGACCAGTCAGGCGGAACGCCAGGATGAAGGTCTCCCACATGCCGGCTTGGCGGTGCGGGCAGAAATTCCGATAGTCCTCGGTGGCGTACCAGTCCCAGTTGTGTTCGCTGAACGACTCCGGATAACGGAGGTTGATGCGGCGACAGCCATTTTGGTTGGCAGAGCGCAAAATCGAAACCAGGCAGCGGAGGACGTGGTGGTCCCAGCGGTTGGTGCCAAGCAGGCTGGCCGCCGCCAGCACGTGTCGGCTGTTCCAGCAGTTGCCAAACGTGTAGTGGGTGAAGACATTTTCGTAGAAGGTGAATTGGCTGTAGCACGGATTCTTCGGGTCAAGCACAAAATGCGCTGGATTGCGGAATATCTGGTCGATGATGGCCGTGCCCAACCGGCGGCTTTCCGGGTTGCTGTTGACGACGCTGTCGCAGACTAGGGCAGTGGCGACTTGCAGCATGCAATCGCTGCGCTCCCGAAAACGCGGCTTCTGGCGGCCGTAGGCGTCAATGTCGGAATTGAAGCCCTCGGAGACCTGGATGCCGGAATAGTCGCCGAGGCAGGAGCCGGTGAGCCAGGATATCTGGCGTTGGTACATCGTTTTTTTTGCGTCCGGCGGCAATTCGTCGTCCGGGCCGTAGGTCGGCCGCAGCGCCGGGAGGGTGTCTGGCAATGGTTCTTTGACGCCGAGCCATTGCAGAATCCAGGTCCAGACGTCGCGCCAGGCGGCGTGCGGCGCGTAGCGAGCCCGCTGGAAGCAGGACAGGCAGCCGCTGGCAATCAGAACCTGCGGATAGTTCGGGTGAAAGAAGAGCACAGGCAGGCCGTCGGGCATTTCATATGCGATTTTACGGTAGCCGGCCGCCACACCGGCGATTAGCAGCGGCTCGACGCCGAGGTCGCCCTCAGGCAGGCGCAGCCAACAAGAATGCATGGTCATGATCTCGCCAACAGCAAAATCGCCAAAGGGACGAAAGACGATGGTGCGCTCATAGTGACATTGACGCGGAGACGCAAACTGCAATCGGCCGACTTGACGCGGATATTCGATGAATAGACGCTCGCCGCGCTGGCTGGCAGCAGCCAAAAAAGCATCGTCAAGCACGGGCGAACAATGGTCAGACGGATAGTCGTCAGCCAGAAAGACACGCGTGCCCAACAACGGGGCAAGAACGGAGGCGAGGGGGTTGGTAGTGGACATGGGTGGGTGGGGGATTTTAGTGGACAGTGGACAATGGACGTTAGTGGACTTTCGTGGACGTTAGTAGACGATGGACTGTGGACAAAAGTGGACTTTAGTGGAGAGTGGACGTGGACAGAAGTGGACGTTAGTGGACTGAGAACTGGGGGATTTAGTGGACGTTGAACTGGAGCGCTCTTTACCGGCTGGGTATGAATGGGCTGTGTCTGATGATTTTAGCCCGGCGCAGCGTGATTGCCTGGGGCGATTGCAGCTGACGCCGGGCCGTGCAGTGCTTACGGCTCAACCAGGAGGATGCGGTCGATCCAGATATACTCCGGCCCTTCCGTGCCAGGATAGAACTGCGGTCCGGATAATTTTGCCGAAACCCAAATGTCGTAGGTGTTGCCAATCAGTTGCGGGAGTCCTGTCTGCAATTTCGTGGTCCAAGCCCGGGAAGTGTAGACATAGCCGTCCCTGGGTATGGTCACCTTGCCCAGTTCGTACCAGTTGTAGCCCTGCTTCGGCTGAGGCTTTTCAAATGTCTTCGAGACTAAGGTCTTCCTAGCGCCCTGATCGTAAAAGCCAATCGCGAACGGCAGGTTGTAGTAGTGGCTTTCCTTGACAGACGTGCGGAAGGCGTGGCCGCAGGAGCTTTCCGGGTCAGCTACGAGCGATATGGCCTTGGTGGAGTGGTTTTCAAAGAAGCCGGCGTTGAAATCGTAGAACGACCGGCCGACGAAAGCCTCCGGCATTGATCCGAGAGGCAAAGTCGGGGTCGTGGAACGAATCAGTTCAGCGTTGACAGCGTCCATGGCGCCCTTCCCGGCGGCAGCGTAGCGTTCGACCCACGCTGGCCAGGATTCCTGCAAGCGCTGGGCTGCACTGCGGGAATCTAGGATGCTTTTGATGTCTTTGACCGTGCCGTCCTTGGCGCGATAGCAGAGTTCGGCGCCTTGGCGCCTGGTGGTGAGGCGGTCAAGGCCGTTGCGGGCGCGGCGCACTCGGGAGAACAGCAGCGCGTCGTTGCGCACGGCGGCCTCGGCCTTATCAAAGATAGCCTGCGCGGCAGCCACGTCCTCGTCAGCAAGGAACTGGAAGGAGCCAATGTTCGGGAACCAGCGCACCACGCCGTTATTGCGCTTGCGGGCGTCGTCAACCAACCGGCGGTACGCCAGGATGTGCGGCCCAGCCGCGCCGTAGTAGCGGTCCATGAACAGGTTGATCAGGGCGTTCACATCCTGGTCAGGGTCCTCGAACAGCTTTGTTTCCAGGAAGATTTTCAACTCATACATGTCAGCCATGTGTGGACGCTCGTGTTCCCAGAATACGCCGCTGACATTGTTGGCCCGATAGTGGCGATAGAGGTCGCCATAGTAGAATTCACTGGCAAACGGGAAGCCGGTGAGGCCGCGGGTGAAGGTGATGGCGTAATCCCAGATGAACAAGTGGTCAGCGTAGTTTTTCCATTGCTCGACAAATTCCTTGAAGACCTTGTTTTCCTCTTCGAGGATGGACGCAGCCTGGTTGGTGAGGGTGTCGGTCAGCTTGACGATGACGTTGGAGGCGGCGCGGATGCCGCCTTTGGGCGGTGGTTCGCTGTAGTGGTAGGCCAGGGTGCTGATGTAGATTTGCGGGTGCGTCTTGGCGACTTCGCCAGCCAGCCAGTTGATGAAGGTCAGGTACAGGCCGGAATGTTCGTGTTTTTCCACGAAGGCCATGCATTTGTCACATTCGCAGTATTTGCGGTTGTCGTTTTGGGACACGTCGTAGATGCGCGGCGCTGGCACGCCTTCGGCCTTGGCCTTTTCCTCGCCTTGGCGGATGTATTCAAGCAGGCTGTTCAGGAAAATCGGCTTCAGGGCTTCGTTAGTCAGGCAGAGCTGGCCTTTGGTCTGTCCGCCGACTCGCTGCCCGCCAACCAGGGAGAAAAATTCCGGATTGCTGTCAAGGTACTGGGCGGCAGGGACGTATCTGTCAAAGGTGTGGCAATGGTAGGGCGGGCCGTAATTGAAGGAACCGCCGTAAGCTGCCGGAATCGGCACGTCGCCGCTGCGATTGAGGCGGACGCGGACAGCGAACTGCACCTTGTCAGCCGGATAATTCGTGCGGTAGATGTCGCGATACAGGAAAGCCGGCTTGCCGGACTTGTTCAGGGCAGGCAGCTCCAGGGCGCTCGGCGTTGGCACGTAGTCTTCGAATTCACTCCACCAGTGGATGTCGCAGAAGTCTTCCAGGAAGTGGTAGACGGCATAGAGCGCGCCTCGGGTGCCGCCGCCGTTGAGCAAGACTTGGTTGCCAAAGGATTTGATGTGCCATTGCTCTTCAGGCAGCTGGGTGGAGAGCAGGTTGTTGGCTTTGGCCAACTCGGTGTCGCCGACCTGGAAGACGATGTTCTTCTGGCCGCCGATGACCAGATCGCCGTTGATGCGCCGGCCGAGATAATCCCGCAATTCCTGCATGGCCGTGGCCTCGTGCGGCAGCGGCTCAGCCGGGCCGGCGATGCGGTAGGTCTGAGCCGAGGCAACACCCAGAACAATCAGACAAAAGCAGAATAGTAGGTTGCGCATTTTTTCTCCTTAGGGTTAAAACAATGGGAAAATATGGAGGCAGAAGTGAAAAGACGTCGGAGATAGTATAATCTGCTTTGTTCAATATACACTCTTTTTTCAGCAGCGACACGCGGATTTTCTGCCTGTACGCGCTTTTCTGCCTACCTGGACACGGTAATCGGTCACCGATTGATAGCGGTCTTTCCGACAGCATGTTACTATCCGCTAACTTCTTGCTTTTTGGGAAAGATTTTCTTCAAAATGGCGTTTATGTATCGCCCGCCTACCCGCGTGTACGC
>JAAZKI010000520.1 GCA_012799905.1 Lentisphaerota bacterium
CGGGCCACGAGGGTTGGAGGAATACGAGCCGGTATTGGCCAAGTCATCCACAGCGACGCAGTTGATGCCCCAGCCCTGCATCACCTTCTGGAGACGGAGTGCTGCCAGACGGAGCAAATTCCGGCTTTCATACTGGGCAAAAGTATATGGGCCAATGGCTTCAGCGCCATGACGACCCATGTTCTCCACGCTTTGCTTGGGAATGCGTATGCCTATGACCACGACGCTCTTGGCATTGGGCAGGTGGTCTTCCGGCGTGTGAACCTGGCGCTTTTCCTCAGTGATGTCCGCCGTGGAACCCAGCCACAGGCGGCCGGTCTCCTTGGCGTTGAGAACGCGTTCGCCATCCATATCCGCCTTGATGCTATTGACCGCCTTGGTCACCCGCTCAGCCGAGGCAATGCCGACTACGTCTGCGCCAAACTCCAATGCTTTTTCGCGCAGAGTGTCAGTCAAGTCCAGAGACGGGGGCAGGGGAGCGTAGCTGGACGAGACGTCGGCCGGCGTCAGCTCGGCGCTGGTCAGGACGAAACCGGCGATGGCGTTGGGGTTGGTAAGCATGGCCTTGAAAGTGTCTCGGACGCTTTCAATTGCGCTTTTGCCTGGCTCTTTCTTCAAGCCGCCCATGTTATACGGGGCGCCGCTGTAGCCGAGTTTTTCCAGGTCGGAAGCCGTATAGAAGCAGCATTTGTTCATGGTGTAGCTCATCATGCCGCCCAGCTCGGAATGTTTGTCCCGGGTCGCGCTGTCACCTTTGGCCGGCGGATTGACGGCCACCATGACGATGGACTTGGCGTCTGGCAAGAGGGGGTTGAGGTCAGCGCCCTTCCAATCGGCCAGGGACTGCACCACGACGCGGTCAGCGCCAAACTCCAGGCACTGGCTGATCATCCGCATCTGGACGCCGCGATCCGGGGCTGGGCGTGCCGGTTGTACTGACTTTTTGCGGATGGGCGCGGAGCTGTAGGACTTGTCCCAGGAACGGCGATCCTTGGGCAGGCAGAACTTGATGCAGCAGCCCATAGTGCCGCCGCGCAAGCCGACTTCTTTCATCCTCTCCAGGATGACCGGCTCAGTGACCTTGGCTGGAACTTCCAATTCGCAATCCAGGCCGAAGTGCTCGGACCAGGCGCAGCGCCACAAGTTCTTATTGGCGAATGAATAGCGATTCCCCTCGATTTCCAGGGCGACTTCGCCGTTGACTTCCTGCCGGAACGCATCGATGACGCAGTGTTTGATGCACATCCCGCAACGGTCGCAGACTGTGTTGCCGGGCAGCAGAGGGTCAGGGACGAGGGGCGCATCAGTGATGATGGAGACGAAGCGGTTGCGCGGACCGTATTCAGGGCTCATGGCAATGCCGCTGTAGCCCATTTCGGTCAGACCGGCCGCGACCGAAGCGTAGATGTGGGACATGTCCGGCGCAAAGGTGGACGTAAGGCCTTTGTATTCGCGGTAACGCCAGATGTTGCTGGCCGTGATCGGGACAGCGCGATAGCCGCGGTCTTCCAAGAAACGACCCAGGGTGTACGACAAAAAGTCCAAGTGGCTGTTCATGAAAAGCTGATAAACGTACGTGCCCTGTTCGTGGGGGCTATTTTCGCCGCCAATCTCAATCATGGCATCCGTGTGATGAATGGCGCAGACGACGACAGACTTGGCCGTGGGCATCAAGCCGCGTGGACTCATCAGAAGCGGCGCATTGGCCCAACGCTCAATGTTGCCGACGCCGATTAAATCGACGCCGAGATCAAAGGC